>JAPYRQ010000098.1 GCA_029936935.1 Dehalococcoidia bacterium
ACCCTGGGCTGACCGTAGGTATAACAGGCTCCTGTGGAATCATTCCCTATCTCTCTGGTAGCAATGAGGGCTAAAGCTCCCCCCAAACTGTGCCCTGTGATGTAGAGTGTGTAGCCTTGATCAACCAATGGGTTAATGTCTGTTCCAATTAGCTCCCGGACAGACTTGAATGCCGTCCAGAACCCGGAATGAATGCCGTCCTCACCGGACTTGTGCTTTCTGGCATCTAGGTCTGTCAGCCAATCCTTGATCTTGTTGCTTTCTGTTCCCCTGAGCTCAGGACGAGCATCCCTTTTCCTATGAGCTGCTCGGACTCCTTGTAGTCCCGTTTGGCCAAGAACGCCTGGGTTTCTCCTACAATGTAGGTATTCACGAAATCGAACTGAAGGGATTTAAGTCTGTCGATGAGTCGTTGTTTCGCGTCTGGTTGCTGGCCGCGGAATGCACGGGTGAACTCATCAAGAATCGCCCGGGCGGACTCGGAATCAGGGGCGGTGCATATGCGCTGCAGCACCTCATCAAACTCCGGTTCATTGGGCCGCTCAAAGCGGATATAAGCCATCCTAGCCATATCAGCCATCAACGCGGAAGTACGGTCAGAGTAAGCAGCTCGTTTGGTAGGTAGCTTGGAGAACAGAGGGGCTAGCGTAATTCCAGCTTCTGGTGTCACCACAACATCACCTCCCCTTACCTCATTCATCAACACTCACATCACTGGAGAAATGGATGGTAATCGTTAACTTAAATTAAGTCCAGAGGATGTGGCATGTGCTTGAATGAGCTAGTTAAACCCTAGATCAGCGGCGCGATTTCCTCAGCGATGATCTCCAGGTGCTCAATCTCATCGAACACCGGGTTGAGCATGAGGTGCGTTGCTCCAGCCTCTACCAACTCAGCCAGCTTCTCAGCGATGACCGACGCACTCCCAACGATGGCCCATTTGTTGGCCAGGTCAGGGTTGCCGTAGTAGGAGCCTATCCATGTGCGTAGCCGTTCCATCCCTCGCGCTTCGTCGCTGTCGATGGCAAAGTAGACGCGCTTTGACATGGGGAAGGTTGCCGGGTCACGGCCCTCTGCCGCCAGAATGACCTTAAGCTCACCGATCTCCCGCATGTAATCCTCGTTCGTGCCGGAACCCGCGCCCATCCAACCATCGCCGTACTTGACGGCACGTCGCATTGAGTCTTGCACCCTCGCGCCGAACCATAGGGGTGGGTGTGGCTTCTGCACGGGTTTGGGCTCCATGCTAATACCTTCAAGCTGAGTGAACGTGCCTTTGAAATCGACTGACGATTGCGTCCACAGGGCTTTCATGACGCCGATGCCTTCAATGAACCGTGAGACGCGGTGTTCCGGGTCAAGACCGAAGGCGGAATATGCCTTGGTGGTGGTGCCCAACCCCAGACCAACGTTGAGTCGCCCTCCGCTCAGGTTATCGAGGCTGGAGAGGCTTTTGGCGAGTTGGACCGGTTGTCGCAGGTTGCTCACGATGACCGAGGTGCCTATGCGTATCTTGCTGGTCAACGCGGCCACGTAGGCCAGTTGGGTTGTTACCTCCAGGATTGGGAGCTTGCCGATGACCTGGTCTGATACCCAGAGATCGCTGTATTCAAGGGCCTCGGCACGTATGGAAAACCTCCGGATGAGGTCCATATCGATATTGCCGTCGGGAAAACCTTGGGGCAGTGCAATGCCGAGTTTGACTCCGCTTTTGGTGCGCATAAGGACTCCTTAGTGGCCCCGTTGTACGGGGCGCCCACTTGCCTGGCGGTTACTTAAGGTGGATGCACCTTTGACTCACACAGTATAAGGAGGGATATAAATTACGATAATTATAGCATAGGCAGGGCTTAGCCCTGCACCCACTATAGCCCGGTTACTGTGGACAATCCTTAAGCGGAATAAAAGAGGACGTTTGGGATGAAGGATGTAGATGAATGCGGCAATCTTCTGTTGACCGTAGTAGGCCGCCAAGCTACGCTTCTGCTATGAACTCTAAGTACGGAGGCACTCGTGGCTATAGCTGACCAAGCACGTGTAGGACTCGCACTCCCGCAGGCGTTCCCGGAGGGCCCTGCTGAACCACAGACGATCATTCGATTTGCTCAGCGGGCAGAGGTGCTGGGCTATGACAGCTTGTGGGTGCAGGACAGGCTGATGGGTCACGCCACGTGGCTTGAGCCGCTGAACTTGCTGTCGTTCGTGGCAGCTGCTACAGAGACCATCCGGCTGGGCGTGGCGACGCTGCCGCTGCCGTGGCGCAACCCGGTTCGCCTAGCCAAGAGCCTGGTGACGCTTGACCAGCTATCGGGCGGCAGGCTGACGGTGGGGCTCTCCCTTGGCGGTACCTACCTGAACGAAACGGTGGTGGGTGCTGTGCCTGAGCGAAGGCTTGCCGCGTTCAACGAGGGGCTGCGCCTGATGCAGCGACTGTGGACGGAGGAAGACTTCGATTTCGACGGCGAGTTCTGGACGCTCCGCAACGCCACGATGGATCCGAAGCCTGTGCAGAGTGCGGGCAGAGGCCACATGCCCCTCATGCTCGGCGGCGGACACCCTGACGCGATACGAAGAGCCGTGCGCGTCGCCGATGGCTGGATGGGTGGGGCATCTATGACTGTGGATGTGTTCAAAGGGCATGTCGCTGTGGTCAAACAAGCACTCGAAGAGTACGGTCGAGACCCCAGCACTTTCACGATAGCCAAAAAACAATTCCTTGCGCTGGACGACAGCGTGGAGCGTGCTACTCAACGTATGCGTGATTGGGCTGGTCACCAGATAGGAAACGCCGACCTTGGCGAGCAGGGTAGCCTACGGGGGCCCAGCAGGGTCATTGCGGAAGGGCTGCAGGAGCTTGTGGACGCGGGAGCTAACTTGATTGTGCTGAACCCGGTGGATGATCTACTCGACCAGGTGGAGCATCTGGCGTTGGTGATGGGAATGCGTCAGGAGTTCGAAATCTGAAGGGCCAGGGTGCAACCCTGGACCCGAGTGCCTGCGGTTACCTAAGGAGGGCTTAGCCCTCCACCCATGTACCTGACAGTTGCCCAACTAGGCTGAGCCTGTGCCAAACACATGACGTGTACCTACCTGCTTGATTTGACATAACCTGGCTAGGCCTTGGCAAACCCCGTAAAGCAAAAGGGACATAGCCCCTAGCTCTGGACAGCGCGGGGCGTCACGATGATGTAGAGGGTCTTGGTGGCTGAGTTTGTACCTTCAGCCGTCGTAGTGAGGTTCAGCGTGACAGTGCCGGATGCTACTACCTCATATGCCGTCAGGGCAGTG
>JAPYRQ010000047.1 GCA_029936935.1 Dehalococcoidia bacterium
TGTTCGGCCTCTCCTTGCCACTGGGGAAGCTCACGGACAGAGTAGGCAGAAGGAACATCATGCTGTTGGGCCTGGCATTGGCATCCGCCGGTTCATGGTTCGTTGTAGCAACGGATGTGTACGCAATCATCACCACTGGGACGTTCCTGGTGGGGCTTGGCTGGTCCTGCGTGAACATCGCAGCAACCGCACTCTACGCCGACACAACCAGCCCTGCCGAGCGAGGTCGCGTCATTGGCGCAAACGATACGTTTACCGCTGCGGCAGCTATCAGCATGCCCCTTGTGGGCGGCGTGGTGGTTGAGTACCTGGGATTCCAGGTACTGGGCATCTTCGGCATGGCAATCATGATTCCGGCGTTGCTGTTCCTGCTCAAACTCCGGGAGACGAGCCCCGGCGTGTATGAGGACCCAGTCGAAGCAGAAATCGCCTCCGCCTGACCGGCAGGTCAGTCCCGGGTATATGGGCCCAGGGCCTAGCCCTGGCGGGTCAGGACGGCACAAAGAAGCACAAAAAGGAAAAGGCCCGGGGTGGGGCCTTTTCCTTTTCAATCTCTAGTAAAAGCTAGGCTGTGGTTAACGCCCGATAGTGTCCACCCTTGGAAATCGGCGTCAGGCCTTCCACGATGAGACTCCAAGTCTCTCCGCCGTCCTGGCTGGAGAACACCTCTCCAGAAGTGGTGCCAAAGAAGATGGAGAAGGAATCTCCATGGTCTTCCAGACACATGGCCTCAATGCTTCCCTGCAGATCGTCCGGCAGTCCGCTCTTCACCTGGTTCCACGACTTCCCGGCATCGTTGCTCCTGGAAATCTTGGCACCGGCGTAGTGGCTCTCACGCCAGCTTCCCGGGTTGCTATGGGCAGCACCGATAAACATCAGGTCAGGCTGTCGCGGGTGCAGCACCAGCGTGTCCGGGTACCCGCCTATGTTGTCGGTCGTATTTGTACGATGATCCCACGTCACGCCGCCATCCAGGCTAACGTACACGCCATCTCCGCCCGTCATGTAGATACGCTTGGAGTCTTCCGGATGGACAAGGATGCGGTGCACATCGTTGTGGAACCCCTCAAGGTCGCCAAACGTGTGTCCGCCATCGGTGCTCTTCAACAGGCCGCCCTGCTCCACGCTGACCAGCATGATGTCCGGGTTGGCCGGGTCAAAGGTGATGTTCTTGGTATGGGCCACATGGGGTGGAGCTGGGAAGGTCCAGTTAGGGATGCTCTCCACGTCCCGGATGCCCGGCAACTCCGTCCAGCTTCCACCGAAATCATCACTGAAAAAGAGGTGAGCAGGCTCAGTCCCTGCGTAGAGGCGGGCACCGCCGTCTCGTTCCACCCAGGCCATGCTGTATACATCGTCTTGAGTCAGTCCGGTGTCGCGACGCTCCCACGTCCTGCCGCCGTCTGCGCTGGCATGTATGGAGCCATGAAAGGCTCCGGCGAAGATCAAATCCGTCTTGGGTGGCATGATGATGGAGCTGATATGCAGGTCAGGCAGAGTGCGTTGGTCCAATTTCCAAGAGCCCGCTGCGTCCTGTTGCAGGATAGCCACGCCCTCTTTCGTACCCACCAACAGTTCTTGTGACCGCTCTGACGAGGCGTATTGGGTAGCGCCCCCGTGTGATAATGCGATTGCCATGATTCTCCTCCCCTATACCTTGCTTCAACCCATAAATCTTGTGACGCACCAAGCCTATTTTCGCGGGACATTTGTGTCAAGTATTGGGGGGTGACAACTACATCGAAATGCTTGCTACTGCATCAAATATTTACGTACAATGTCTAGTGAATAAAACACCAAGAGGAGAACCTATGACCACCAACTCAGCACAGACAGAGGCTATACTGGGCCACCACATGGAGTCATTTGCAACAACGGATCTGAATGGAATCATGTCAGATTATGCAGAAAGTTCCGTATTGATCACAGCGGAAAAAACGTTTACCGGAATAGCAGAGATACGTACTTTCTTTGACGCCATGCTCAAAGGCGTGACGCCCGAGTTTCTGGCCGCATTCAAGATGGTGAAGCAGGAAGTTGTGGGAGATGTTGCGTACATCAATTTCACAGTAGAAGGCTTTATCACCCTAGGCTCAGACACCCTGTGTCATAAAGGATGGCAAGATAGCCGTCCAGGCATTCACAGCCCACCCTGCAGGTTAGTAACTGAGATCACATAAGTTAACGAAAAACAGGGCCCTTTGTAGGGCCCTGTTTCTATCTCTACAGAACGTTGTTGCTAGGGCGTCATTCCCAACCGCTGCATCAATGCACCAAACTCAGGTGCCTCCGCAACTGGCCACACTTCCGGGTAGGAACGAGCAATCAGCCATGTAGCATGCAGCGCCTCAAACATCCCATCCTCGTTAGGTACGTCAACGATGATGGTCACCGCACGTCTCGTCATGGAGAAATACATGCCAATGGGGTTCAGCTTCTGCCACTCACCCATCCATGTTTGTATGTCTTCAGGGGTTTCCTCAAATTCGGCACCTGTATCCGGGTCAATTTCTACCTGTACGATGTATTTCACAACGTTCTCCTTCCACCAATCGATGCTAGGAGTTTAGTAACCGAGTTTTTGACTGTCAATCAAACTTCGACCAAGAGAATCGTTCATTGTGGTCGTATGGCCCTTGTGAAGACCTCTGCCGTTGTGTAGAGTGCTCCAAAATGCTTATACACGGAGGATAGCAATGGCAAGCTACGACGCAGGTCAAAAAGTGAAAATCAAAGAAGCGATCGGCGAGCTACCGGACAGCTGGACCGGACGAGCCGCCGTGGTGGTGGAGCCCGCCCCTCGCGATCAGGGATTGCTGGTGAAGTTTGACGATGAGCCGAACCGCACGTACGTGGTGCCGGAAGCTTCTTTGGAAAAGGCATAAACAGTACAGGAAACCCAAGGAGGCCGTTCATGGCAAAGTTCTCTGAAGAACAGCGGGTCAAGGTCAACCGGGATGCAACCGATCCCAGCCCATCGTCAATACTTTTTGACCGTGAAGGGGCAATCTTTCAGGTGGTCACAATGTTTGACCCCACCCGGGGCCCAGATTACCCGAAGCAATACATGGTGTGGTTTGACGGAGATTCCCAGCCCAAGTCCTGTTGGGAGAACCAGCTCCTAGCCATCTAGGTTCCGCCCCTAAAGACATGCAAAACTGAACGCCCGGGTACGTGTTACTACCTGGGCGTTCAGACATGCAAAACCGTAGACCTGAGGAGCCTACCCCCTGGCCTAAGGTGGTGAAAGGATGGATACGCTATCCTTTCCAATACCCTTTTCTTTCATGATGTCCAGGACCAAACGGAAATTCCCTGGCACCATGTCCAATGTGCTCTCTGGCAATACATCGGTTACATTCATCAAGATAACTGCGGCTTGTGACTCCTCCAGAATGCCCCCTATCCTCCCAAGGGAATCCTCCACAGTGGAGTCGAAGAGAAGGTGATTGGTTACTTGTCCGGGTTTGTCATCCCTGAAGGGGTATGCCCGCACTTCGATATCCCTGAGCCTGCAATCGAACCGGACAATGGCGGCAGCAGCGGTTCCGATGCCCCCCTTACGCTGCAATGGACAGGGTTGGAAGAGTTTGGCGATGTCATGATCAATGCCCGGCTAATTACTGAGGGCGGCCACAAGATCGGCCCATACCAGACGCACTATGAGCGTGGTCGCGGCAGGGCAGAAGTCCCACAGGAATTTGTAAACGATTTCAAATGGACGATCCTGGTCTGGATGGACGTGGACGGCACTTTCTCTTGCAATGATGACTCTACAGACATCGTGCGAGAGTATGAAATCCCTCTGGGTGCCAGAGAGTTCACCATGGCGTACGACTCATCGCTTGATACCCGAGGTGATAGCATTTGTGCCCGAATGTTTGGCGATGCCAACTACGACCCTCCAATAAAGTCGGAGTAGCCACACAGATATAACCAGTAGAAAGGGCACCCTTCGGGGTGCCCTTTAACGTTGCGTGTGAAAGAAGCTCGCCTACCACCGATAGTCACGGTTCACCACCCACTTGGCAACTTCAAACGGGCGGGGAATGTGTACCGCGGGCTTGTAGCTTTCCGAGACCTCGTCCAACGCCGCCATTTCAGACTCGCTTAGTTGGATGTCGGTGGCCTCTGCGTTCTGCCTGACCTGCTCCGGTGACTTCGCTCCAGGTATCGCAATCACATTGGGGTGCGCAATGACCCAGGCCAGTGCAATCTGGCTGACCAGCGCGGTATGTGCCTTTGCGATGCCTTCCATCACCTCAAGCACGCGCCGCACGTTCACGTAATTCCTAGCACTGAACCCGGGAAGTTTCACCCGAGCCCCCGTGGGGTGCTGCTCCGTGTTGTACTTTCCACTGAGAAGGCCCATAGCCATTGGGCTGTACGCGATCATCACGTGGCCATCGTCCAGCATAGGCTCCAGTGCAGGGAAAACCCTGGGCTTCAGTAGGCTGTAGTCAACCTGATTTGTGATAACGAGTGCGCCAAGAGCCCGTTCAGCCCGCGCCCAGCGCGCTCGCGAGAAGTTGCTCACCCCCACCTGCTCCACCAGATACTCGCGCTGTAGGTTCCGCATACCGGACATGGTGCGTGAAAGCGGCATGACGACGTTAGGGAAATGAACCTGGTAGAGATGCATGGAGGGGCGCTGGAGCCTCTGGAGTGACCGCGCCGCCGCCCGTTGAACACTCGAGGCACCCAGGTGCCACGGCGATGCTTTTGAGGCTATGAGGAAGTGGTCGTCATTGGAGGGAAGGTTGGCACCTAGTTGGAGTTCAGATTCGCCCTGACCGTAAATCTCCGCGGTGTCAATCAGGTTGATGCCTGCGTCTCTGGCAGCGTCCAAGAGGGCCGACACATTGTCGGGGCCGAACTCCGTGCCCCAACCCCAGTAGCGTGTGCCGATCTGCCATGCCCCCAGTCCGATGACCGAGACGTCCCTGCTGCCGAGTTTGATGTATCTCATAGGTGGATAAGACCTCAGTCTACGTTGAGTGCCTCTAGTTGCTTGTCCACGTTTTCCGCTTCTAGAGACAGGCTCTCCCACTCATCCATCAGTGTCTGTTCTTCGTTCTTTAGGCCCTGGTACTGCTCACCCGATGCTGCCAGTTGATCGCTGTCCTTGAACTTCTCAGGGCTGGCGAACTTCTTTTCCAGCTTGGCTATCTTTACCCCGTAGGTCTCCAGCGAGGCGTTGATCTCATCAACCCGGGTGGTCAATCTCTTTGATTCCCGGGTAAGCTCCCGGCGCATCTCTTCAACATCGCTCCGCTTTTGCCCGGGTCGTGCCGGGGCAGAGCCGTTTGACGTATCAGTTCCTCTTGGTACCACAATCGCTGGCGGCAGGGTCGCCCCGGATTCCTTGCGATACAGATAACTGTCATAATCTCCCGGGTAGAACGCCGGGTGGCCGTTCTCCACCTCGATAATCTTGGTAGCCACCTGTCGTATGAGCGTCCGGTCGTGGGTGATGAAGCATATCGTGCCCGGGTATTCGCTCAGCGCATCGCCCAGGGTCTCCCGGGAAGCGATATCCAGGTGGTTGGTTGGCTCGTCCATCAGAAGGAGATTGTTCCGTTGCATCAGGAGTTTGGCCAGGGCCACCCGGGCCTTCTCGCCACCGGACAACACCGATATGGGCTTGCGCACATCGTCACCGCTGAAGAGGAAGCCGCCAAGGATATGCCGAAGCCGTTGCTCAGACTCTCCCGGGGCAGCCTGATGAAGTTCATCCAGAAGTGTGTTGGCCGGGTTGAGGAGTTCCAATACGTGCTGAGCGTAATAACCCGTGGTCACATTTGATCCTAGTTTGCGTTGACCTTCTTCAAAGGCAAGCACCCCGGCCAATATCTTCAGCAATGTGGTCTTGCCAGCGCCGTTGGGTCCGACGAGAGCCACCCGGTCGCCGCGCTCCAAATCAAGGTTCAGATCGGTGTACACGACTTTATCGCCGTAGGACTTCCCTACGTTTCGGAGCGAAATCGTCTCAACCCCGCTTCGTGACGGTGCCGGGAAGGCGTAGTGAACGCGCTTCGTCGCCCGGGGCAGTTCGATGCGTTTCACCTTCGCAAGCTGCTTCAGCCGACTCTGCACCTGCGTGGCCTTCGTGGCCTTGGAGCGGAATCGCTCTACAAATTTCATTTGCCGGTTGTACTCACGGTCTTGCCGAGCGGCCGTTGATACCTTTATCTCAAGATCGCGCTCACGGGCTTCCAGGTAATCGTCGTAGTCACCATTCATGATGATCGCTTCACCGGGCTCAAGGGCAAGGATGGACGTTGCCACAGTATTCAGGAAAGCACGGTCATGGGAGGTGACCAGGACGGCACCCCGGAAAGAGATCAGGTACTTCTCAAACCAAACGTTGGCGTCAAGATCAAGGTGGTTGGTGGGCTCGTCCAGGAGCAGCACATCCGGGGCTCGGAGGAGCAGCTTGGCCAGCGATGCTCGCATGAGCCAACCGCCACTGAACTCGTTGAGTGCCCTGATGAAATCGGTCTCCTTGAATCCTAACCCTGAGAGGACTGTCTCAGCCTCGTGTTCCCGGTACACGCCCCCAGCAGCCTCCAAGGACGTTTCCAGGTCTCCCAGTTCCTCCAGCAGTTCATTCTGGGTTGTAGCATCCGGTTCCACTGCTAGCCTGTTATAGGCTTCAGCAATAGTGGCCCTGAGGACAGTCACATCAGCGGGTTCTTCAAGCACTTCATCAAGCAACGTCATGTCAGAACCGGTAGGCAGTTCCTGGGTCAAATAGCCGATAGATATATCCCGCTTCCTGGTAACACTCCCAATGTCAGGGGTTGTCTCACCAGCCAGGATGTCCATGAACGTGGTTTTACCGGAACCGTTCGGCCCGATTAACGCGATACGCTGACCGTCCACGATGTTTATCGTGAGGCTATCAAACAACGTTTTGTCCCCGTAGGCCTTCCCTACATTGACGGCACTAAGCATATTGACCCTTTTGTTGAATTAGGCGCCAGACACTGGTTTTGCAGCGGCTATGGGTTGCGGCGGCCTTGAAAGAGGGATTCCAGCACATCGAAATTCGTCTTTATACTCTTAAGTCTATCACGCCAGCATAAGACTCCTCCAACGCCCACTAAACTTGTCGAGGAGAGGCCTTTCTAGCCAAGAAGAAGAAATTTCTATAGAATCCTACGAGAGATTTGATTACCCGGGTATTCTTTTGTAGCGACCCAGGGCAGTTGAATCCATATACTCGAGCGAGGGGTGTTCCATGATCGATCTTTTGTCTATCGCAAAAACTGAAGCCGCCGGCGGTGATCTGCTCGGCGAGCTAGCCGCGTTGTATGAAACCACTGACGTCAGGCCTTCCGGGTATCCCGATGCAGTGGTCTGGAAGGGCGGGAACCACGACGGGGTCATCAATCCTGTAGCCCATTCTTTGACAGACGCCTACGCATTGCTGGGTACCGTTGCCGCTGCCGACATCCTTGGGCTACCGTTTTACGGCGTGCCCATGTGGTCACAGTTCCGGCAGGATACCAAGCTGGAGTCGCTTAGCTGGTTCGGCAACATGCCCTGCACATCCATCAAGTGGTCAACGGCAGGCGATGCCTACGTCAACGACGACAAAGGCAACAAGGTTGTAGTGATGGGCAAGTCCGGCAACGCACCCCTGCGAACCCAGGCTGGCGTGTATTGCAACGTACGCCCATACGGCCCCATCACGGTAGTCCGCGCGATGCCCTGCCTTCCATACTCGCAGAACAAGGGGAAGTTTGAGGTGGATGCCACAGGTAACGTCCACTCAGAAATGAACACCCCCGGGGTCCAGATGGCCTACGCCAATCGGCTCTTTCTGAAGCTGGTGAATGACACCGGTCACCTTGGCCGCGTTGCCATGAAGCCCACTCAGGCCATGGAAGACGGCATCAACGCCGGTCTGCACGCATGGTTGCTGAAAGGCACCAAGTTTGAGGTCGGCCGCAAGTACGCCGTGGATCCTTATGAAGAGCAGAAAGAAGCCATCGATAGGATCATCAGCCTCCTCCCCAGCGACTTCAAGGACGGCATGGAGAACTGGACAGGCCGCATCGAGCAGCACATCGCCGACACCAACTATGGTTTGATGATCTGGGACTTGATTGAACAGCGAGACTGCATCGTCCTGGCGACTGACCTGGACGGTGATCGCTTGACCGACCTGCTGGCCGACATCTCCGATCCCCTGCGCGCCTACGGCGGCAAAGTTGCCAAGCACCTTGGCCAGGACATCAAGACGGCAGACGTGTGGAAGGATATGGGCTACACCACCGGCAACGGCCGCGACATGACCTCTGTCATGCACCGCATGGACGGCCCGCCTATCCATGAGCAGACCCTGGGCTCCGCAGACGCCATGCTTCTCCGTCTTCTGGACGGCGACGAGTGGGTTGGCGGCACCAAGCAGCCCTATGACCCACGCATCCACTTCGTCCTCATCCGCGATGCGTATTTGGACGCCAACCCCGGCAACACGGAACTTCGCGGCTGGTTGGACAGTGCGTTGGATTCCTTCGACGAAGTGTACGCAGGCGAGCGTCCCGGGTTCCTGCAGGGATACAAAGCCCTCAAGGACACCATCACACCCTGGGGCGAATAAGCCCTAGCAAGTAAAGCAGCTAAAAGTAAAGAGGCACCCGAGTTCGGGTGCCTCTTTTTATTGGTTCTAGTCATCACCGCTAGACATCAGGCGTAGGTGTGGTACCCCTTACGTGCTGTCAGTTACTCCCCACCAAACTCGATACGACCATAGCCATTGCAATAGTAGCAACGGATTGAACGGAGTATTCCGGTACCCTTGCACCGTGTGCACACAATCAACATTGCATTTTCCTTCGTACATCAAGGTCCCAACGCGCATGCGGGGTACTCAAGAATAGTTGACCATCATTGTTCGAAATGCCGCACCATAACCGCGTTGGTGCTACACCTACATTATCTGGCTAACCGGAGATTCTATCAATGGCTAAATCTCCGCTGCCTCACCCATCACACCATCCTAATCCGTGCTGGCAAACAGGCAAACGGTTCGATAGTCTGCTGGTAAGATAGGATGGGCTCCAATAGGAGATTCTTTCCAAGAAGCCTGCACTCGGGGGATTCGATTGCAAAATATAAGGAGAATTATTCATGGCGGGTGAGAAACAGACCATAGAGATTGACCTGAACCCTGACCAGGTGGCCTTCATAGGCGTTATGAAGGATGCCTACAACATAGAATCTGAAAGCAAGGTCATGCGCATCATCATGGACTACCTACAGTCAACCAAAGATATCCATGACACGGTTTTCAAGCAGTGGCGTTGCCTGCGATGTGACTAGGGGCTAACAAGGAGCAGAAGAAGCTGAAACGAGTTTGAACTGTGGTGCCGAGGAAGGGTTTCGAACCCATACTCCCTTGCGGGAAGCGGATTTTAAGTCCGCCGCGTCTGCCATTCCGCCACCTCGGCATGTGCAATGAAAACAAAAACATTCTATCGTGGGCGTAGGGCTACGGCAACGATAGAATGTACAAACCCGCTATAACCGCACCCTGATACCAGCATGCGGTTTTGAAACCGTCAGTCATTCGTGACAACAAGAACCACTCAGTAGGCCAGGTTACCCTGCCATCACATTGGGCACATCCTTGTCGGTATGGTCCGTTTGTGACTTCTTTCGCACCAATCCCTCTGGATCCACAATCTTATCGAAGTCCTCAAGAACATAGCGACCATTCCTATAGAGCGAGGTCTGGTCCGGGAGTTTGACCTCATAAGGCTCTTCAGGCGGACTCGCCTTTTTAGCAGTCGTCTCAGAGCCCTTGGTCTTGCGCAGTTTTATCTGCACAAGATCGTCTATCCCAACATCTTTCTCTTTATCCATTGTCGTTTCTTCCTCACCACTCGGACACTGGTGTACGTCAACTAACGTATTGAGCCGCTGGCCTGTTCCACCTGCCAGGACTGCATCAGCCGCTCTATGTCCTCTTTATGAAAGCGCCTATCACCCCTTAGGCCCAGCCGGAAATAGGGGAGTAAGCCGATCTCTGCCCATCGTCGAACCGAGTTTGGGTGGGCGTTCAGCATCGCCGCAGCCTCTGAGACCGTGAGGACCGGGTTATTCACTGTAACCATGAGACCTCCTTTTCCTCTGCAAGTTCTCCAGAACCCATTGAGTTACCTGACATCACCATAGTTCCATTTCTGCACATACCCGGAAATCCTCCATAGGGTTGAGTGAGGGGTGAACTTGTGCTCCATCAAAGGGATTAATCTCTGGGGCATCAGGGCACAGAAAAGCAGTGAATAAGGCTCTGGAGCTATGAGAATGAGGAGAAAATCAAGAGTTGGCGAGAGGCAAAACAAAAGACCCCCGGCTGATGCACGGAGGCCTTGATCGTCCTATTGTTGGAGGCGACGGGCGGGATCGAACCGCCGAATAAGGGTTTTGCAGACCCTCGCCTTACCACTTGGCTACGTCGCCTTGGAGATTCTGGTGCCCAGGGCGGGACTCGAACCCACACGGGTTGCCCCACGGCCCCCTCAAGACCGCGTGTCTACCTATTCCACCACCTGGGCAGGGCCGATACCAAAGACAGGTTGGAGGCAATGAGGCTTTGCTCCGTAGCCATCTTCCCATTCAGAGTCACCTCATGTCAATGTGTACAGCTTTGACCCAAGGCTAAAAATCGGCCCCCATTCGGCTTTGTCCTTACCCTTGTTCGGCGACTTTCAGGGGGGCTGGGCCAGGGCTGGCCTTGGAAGCCGTATTTCGGTACGATGGTATTACTATGGAACAAGAAGCAGAAAATCCCTTCCTGCCACAATTTTTTCGACGAGAAGATGAGTCAGATGACTCCCTGTTCTACAAGGAGCCTCGACTTCTGGTGCATATCGACGAGCACGCCATCAAAGCCATCGGCGAATACTTCAGTGAAGCCCTTCCTCACGATGGCATGATCCTAGACCTGATGAGCAGCTGGCGCTCCCATCTTCCTGACGATTTTGAGAAGGAGCAGTTGGTGGGTCTTGGTCTTAATGCCATCGAATTGACGGAGAACCCGCAGCTTGACCATCGCATCGTCCAGGACATCAACAAAGTGCCCGCACTTCCCTTTCGGGACTCCTGCATCCACGCCGTAGTCATCACGGTTTCAGCCCAGTACCTGACCAAGCCGATTGAGCTTTTCAGAGAGGTGAACCGGGTGTTGGAAGACCGAGGCAGCTTCCACATCATCTATTCCAACCGCATGTTTGGCACCAAGGCCGTGGAAGTCTGGAAGGGGCTTGATGATTACCAACGCGGGCAGCTCATCACCTCCTACTTCGCCGTATCCACCGGGTGGGAGCAGCCAAAGATGTTGGACATCAGCCCAAAGCTTGAGACGGCGTCAGACCCGGTATACGTTGTGTCCGCTCGCAAGGTCGTTCCAGAGACAGACGACTAACCCCAACAAAGTTGACGCTGTTAGCATCTGACCTCTACCCTAGTTCCAAACACCATTGAGACTGTTCCGCCGTCCGATACTGCTGGAAACGTGACATCGGCCGAACCGGAAACGCAGCATCGGAGGCGGCATGCCAGGGTTCCCGATTGATGTCCACATGAGCGAGCACGGGTTGCTTGACTCCATCGCAGATGACGTCCGAAGAGGACTCAGCGCACCGCAGAAGTTCCTCCTCCCAAAGTTCCTCTATGACGAAGAGGGCTCCCTGCTTTTCGAGCAGATCACGGAGCTGCCTGAGTACTATCCCACTCGCACAGAGCTCAGCATCCTCACGGACATTGCGGACGAATTGATGGGACGTGTAGCGCCCCGGGAGATAGTGGAGCTTGGCTCGGGGTCATCCACCAAGACCCGAATGCTCCTAGACGCCGGGTACA
The DNA here is from genome assembly GCA_029936935.1 of Dehalococcoidia bacterium. Lineage (GTDB taxonomy): Bacteria > Chloroflexota > Dehalococcoidia > Lucifugimonadales > UBA1127 > UBA1127. The sequence continues at coordinate 11,878 of JAPYRQ010000047.1, forward strand.
ACGCAAAGACGTTGGCCAAGTACCTCCCCTTCGATGTTAGCCAGACCATCGTGGAGAGCGCCTGCGTAGAGTTGCAGCAACGCTACCCGGACATGGAGCTCCACGGTGTCATCGGTGACTTCGAGCGACACCTTGGTTTGGTGCCCCCGCCAGTAGGAAAGCGCCTCGTACTCTTTATCGGCAGCACCATCGGGAACCTGGAACCCAAAGAGCGGTTAGAACTCCTGGGCGAGATTAGAAAGATGCTTGCCCCCGGGGACTGCCTCTTGTTGGGGATGGACCAGGTGAAGGACATCGGCGTGCTGGAAGCCGCCTACAACGATGCAGCCGGCGTAACCGCAGCCTTTGACCTCAACGTTCTAAGCGCCATCAACAACGCCCTCCACGCTGATTTCAACGTTGCTGAGTTCCGCCACCGTGCCCACTACAACCGCGATTTGGACCGCATTGAAATGCACCTCTACGCCAACTCCGCCCAGACCGTGCACATTGCTGACCTGGACATGACGGTTGAGATTGCCAAGGCCGAGTCCATCTGGACGGAGAGCTCCCACAAGTTTACCCAGGACACCGCTACAGCCATGCTGCAGGAAGCCGGATTGACCTTGGACGCCTGGTATACAGACTCACTGCGCTACTTCGGCCTGGCCCTCGCAACGGCCCAGGGCTTAGCCCTGGACCCACATATGTCGCTGAGGCGAGGGGACTAAAACCTATATCGCCTCCGGCAGGGGGCTAAAGCGCTTACCGCCATCCTGAGCTTGTCGAAGGATAGGCGCTGCGACACAACAAGACACCTCCGAAATCGGAGGTGTCTGTTATTTGGTTCTTGTTCCTGCAAGATCACAGACCCTGCTTGCCTCTTGTTGACACGGTACCTACTTCAGGTACTCCTGATGTTCGTAGCACCAGGTGAAGGATTCTTCGGTGAACGGCATCTTCCTGATGATGGCGTGTCCGGTCTTCTTCCAGTGCTCCGTGTCATGGGAGGCTAAAGACTCTCAGCATCCTACGTAGCCGCAAGTGGCGCAAAAGCGAAGAGGACCTTCAGAGCCGCACTCCTCGCATAGCGTTGCTCGAGGCTGCATGCCTTCCACGATCTGGTCGACATGGTTGCACTCGGTCTTCAGCATAGACATAGGTAATCTCCTTTCCAGGGCATGCTGCCCCGTATTGGAATCCCCCTGCTACTTTAGGTAATCCTTGTGCTCATAGCAATACGTAAAGGAGTCGTCGTTGATCGGCATCCTCCGGATGATGGCGTGGCCGGTTTCCTGCCAGTGGTCGGTATCATGGGAGTTCTTGGACTCGCAGCAGCCAACGTACCCGCAGGTGGCGCACATACGCAAAGGTCCCTCAATTCCGCAAGTCTCGCATACAGCCGCTTTGGGCTCCACACTCTCCACAATCTGTTCCGCATGGGTGCATTCGGTTTTCAGCATGGTGATCCTTCCTATTTATTGCTTAGATGCAATAACGCGACTGTAGTTACAGCGCTCTCTGCTGTCAAGGGATTCGGATTGGAGCTATAGGTAGGTTTTGCATTATGTCACGGTGCGCGGTATACCCTCGTTGAATTATGCCTTCATCGACTACGGTGGAGAGCACGGGAGGAACTGCAATGACTGCGTTCTTGGCTACGATGATTGTGTTTATGTACACCCTTGCCAGCATGAGTGTTGCGCTGTTTCTTATTGAGCGAGGCTTCGCTCGAAACGAGTCCTGGAAAGCCGGCGCCACCTGGCCTGCCTTTGCCATCTACCTGCTTGTTGACTACCTGCGTGCAACCCGCGCCGAGCGGATGTCGCACTAGCAACACACGGGCCTAGAACAATAGAAAACCCGCCCCGGTTATCGGGGCGGGTTTGTTGTTATCTGGCAGGAGCGCGAGGATTCGAACCCCGGACATTCGGTTTTGGAGACCGACGCTCTACCAACTGAGCTACGCTCCTACACGTATGGGTGAATATTGGTGCCCCTGGAGGGATTCGAACCCCCGACGCCCTCCTTAGGACGGAGGCGCTCTATCCTCTGAGCTACAGAGGCACCGGTGGAGATAGGGGGATTCGAACCCCCGACCTCTGCGTTGCGAACGCAGCGCTCTCCCATCTGAGCTATATCCCCTATTCAAGAAAAATTATAACACGAAATCCCTAGAGGAATAGCTCCAACCCCGGTTGACCTTGCCACTCAACGTCAACCCCCACTATGCTGGTCTCACAATGCTGAATATCACCGTGCCCAGCCAAGTGGCCCTAAGGGCCCAGCTTGACGCATGCGCCAGCGAGCTTGGGCTGACAATCGTGGGTGTCACTTCTGCAGAGCCCTTCACGGACGGCGCGGAAGCAGCCACGGCACGACTCAACGACGGTTTCATGGCAGACCTGCCCTGGTACACCCAGGAACGCATCCAACGTGGCAGTGACCCAGGTGCCATACTCCCGGGTGCGCGCTCAATTATCTCCGTGGCTGCTATCTACCCATCGACTCGCCCAGACCACGCCAGTGGCAAAGGCAGAGTGGCCCGCTACGCGTGGGGGCGTGACTACCATAACGTGCTCAAGAAGCGTCTGAATCAGCTCATCGCCCGGGTTTCGGAGCGATTGGATCAGTCCATTGCCCACAAGATCTACGTAGATGATGGCCCCATGCTCGATAGAGAAGTCGCACGTCGCGCAGGCGTGGGTTTCTTCGGCAAGAACACAATGATCCTCACCCAGGCCGGCTCGTGGACGTTCCTTGGCCAGGTCATCACAGACCTGGAGCTTGCCCCGAACGCGCCGTCTCAGAAATCGTGCGGCACGTGTACGCAATGCATGCCCGCCTGCCCCACCGGCGCAACCGTCGCGCCCTACGTCATCGATAGCAACAAGTGCATCTCCTACCTGACCATCGAGCATCGCGGCCCCATCCCGATAGAGCTTCGACCTCTCATTGGCGACTGGATGTTCGGCTGCGATATTTGCCAGGAGGTCTGTCCCGTCAACGAAGTCCGTGGCGATGCCGTGCCCGACGATGCCTTCGCCGCAAACCCTGATTGGTCATCGCTGAACCCGGTTGAGGTGCTCGCCCTCGATGAGGAGTCGTTCCGAGCGAGGTTTCAGGGCAGCCCGATACGTCGTGCAACCTGGGAGGGCCTGCGACGCAACGCCTGCATCGTGCTGGGCAACCTTGGCGATACCGCTGCCGCCCCGGCGCTTATCGATACGCTCAATGACGCATCGGCACTGGTGCGTGGCCACGCCGCGTGGGCGCTGGGTATGTTGGGTGGGACTGAAGCCGAAATTGCATTACTATCTGCAGGTGAAACCGAGACTGACCCTTGGGTAATAGAGGAGATCGAACTCGCAATCACCCCCACTACAAAACAGGAGAATCCTGATGCCTAGCAATGAACTGCACTACCTGAGCGTCGCAGAAGCCGCAGCCGAGATTGCCGCGAAACGACTATCGCCCGTTGAACTGACCCAGGCCTACCTTGACCGCATCGCAGCGATAAACCCGGTTATCAACGCCTACATCACGGTCACCGCTGACAGTGCGATGGCGCAGGCCAAGCAGGCGGAAGTTGAGATTACTCGCGGCGACTACAAAGGGCCGTTCCACGGCATGCCCATCGCCCTCAAAGACCTGTTTGACACCAAGGGTATCCGCACCACAGGCGGCAGCAAGATTATGGCCGACCGCGTTCCAAGTGAGGACGGGGTAGTGGTATCCATGCTCGCGGATGCTGGCGCAGTGTTGCTGGGCAAGCTCAACATGCACGAGTTCGCCTTCGGCATCACCAACGTCAACCCGCACTACGGCTCCTCCCGCAACGCATGGAACACAGACCGCATCACCGGCGGCTCAAGCGGCGGCTCCGGCACAGCAACAGCAGCAGGACTTTGCGCCGCAGCGTTGGGTTCAGACACCGGTGGGTCCATCCGCATACCCGCATGCTTCTGCGGCATCGTTGGCATCAAGCCAACGTACGGTCGCGTGAGCAAGCGAGGCGTGCTACCGCTATCGTGGTCGCTTGATCACGTCGGGCCCATGACACGCACGGCGGAAGACGCAGCGCTCATGCTTCAGATCATCGCGGGCCACGACGCGCTAGACCCGGGCTCCACCAATATCGCAGTGCCAAGCTACACGTCAGACCTTGGCAAGGGCATCAAAGGCATGCGGGTCGGCGTGCTCCGTGGGGGCTACGTCCTGCCCATGGACGCAGACATGGAACGCGCATTGGCCGAGTCCATCAACACCCTAAGAGACCTTGGCGCCATAGTCACTGACCCTCTGGAACTTCCATACATCGAGGATGCCCTGCCCGCCAACATCACCATCATCTCGTCGGAGGGTGCCACCTTCCATCAAGCGAACATGGACGAACGCCCGGGCGATTACGGCGAGGATGTGTTCACACGACTCTCCACAGGGCGAGACCACCCGGCCACGGCATACATTACCGCCCGGAACACACAACGCCAGGTGCAGGAGCAGCTGCTCGATTCCCTGGACAACTTCGACGCTCTATTGACGCCGATGCTGCCCCTGGGTGCCCCTCCTATCGGACAGCACGATGTGATGGTGGGCGGCAAACCAATGGACGTCCGCGCCGCCGTCACCAGGTACACCCAGCCCTTCAACCTGACCGGATTCCCGGCGATATCCGTGCCTTGCGGCTTCACCGATGATGGACTGCCCATCGGGTTCCAGCTTGCTGGCAAACCCTTCGAGGAGGCAACGCTCCTGCGCATCGCCCACGCCTACCAGGGAGTGACCGAGTGGCATAAGCAGCGTCCACCAGTGGGATAGCGGTGCAATTTCGTATTGAATGAACGACAGGCGCAAGCTATGATTGAACCTGCTACGGGAGCCGCCCGTACCCCAACTCTGACAAACGGACGTGTGCATGCTGAGCATCGAACTCATTCGCCGTGACCCGGAACTGGTTGCTGCAGGCCTGGCCCGCCGTGGCGAGGAAACCACCCTGGCGCAGTTGATTGATCTGGATGCCAGTAGGCGCGTATGGGTGACGGATCGTGATTTGCTCCGCGCGACGCACAACGAGATGAGTCGGGAGTTCGGCAAGCTCATGGCGGCATCTAAGCAGGCCCAACAGGGTGATAGCGACAAGGAACGCATGACGGCGTTGCGCGCTGAAACGCAGACCACTAGTGAGCGCATCGAAGCTCTGGTGAACCAGATCAACGATGCAGAGGCCAAGATTGAAACGATGATGCTGGTTCTCCCCAACCTTCCGCTGAACAGCGTGCCTGAAGGCCTGGACGAGACCGCCAACATCGTCGATCGCTCCTGGGGTGAGCCTCGGACGTTCGATTTCACGCCACAAGCCCACTGGGATCTGGGCGAGCAGCTTGGCGTCATCGATATGGAGCGAGGCTCCAAGCTCTCTGGCGCACGGTTCTACGTGCTGAAGGGGGCAGGTGCGCAACTTGAGCGTGCCCTCATCAACTGGATGTTGAACATCCACACACGGGAGCACGGCTACACGGAGATGGCGCTGCCCGCTATGGTGCGCGAGCAGACGATGCTCGGCTCAGGCAACTTGCCGAAGTTCGGCGACAACCTCTATCACGATGCTGAGGAAGACCTGTGGCTGCTTCCCACTGCGGAAGTACCACTGACGGGCCTCCACCGTGATGAGATATTGGAGCCCGGCACGCTGCCTATCCGCTACGTTGCCCAGACGCCCTGCTTCAGGCGGGAGAAGTCAGCGGCCGGACGTGATACTCGAGGCATTAAGCGGGTTCACCAGTTCAGCAAGGTTGAGATGTACAAGCTCGTCGATCCGGCCGAGAGTGCAGCGGAGTTGGAATCGCTAGTGGCAGACGCTGAAGACCTGTGCCAACGGCTTGGCCTGCCGTACCGCATCCTGTCCCTCTGCGCCGGCGACATCGGATTCCAGTCGGCAAAGACTTACGACATCGAAGTGTGGTCGCCCGGGTGCGAGGAGTGGCTTGAGGTCAGTTCCTGCTCAACGTGCGAGGATTTCCAGGCCCGCCGCTCCAACCTTCGCTACCGACCGGAAGCAGGGGCTCGCCCCCAGTTCATGCACACGCTGAACGGCTCCGGGCTGGCGCTTCCAAGAATCATCATCGCAATTCTAGAGAACTACCAACGGGCAGACGGTTCCGTTGAGGTTCCTGACGTACTCAAGCCTTACATGGGCTATGATGTAATAACAGCCTAGTCGTTTATACCTGGAGGGATGGCCGAGTGGACGAAGGCGCCTGTCTTGAAAACAGGTGTGGGGCAACTCACCGTGGGTTCGAATCCCACTCCCTCCGCCATAGTTGAGTCCTAGCTAAGAGAGTCGGATAATCCGATTCTTTTTTGCTCTCCATTTAGTGGCAAGTCCACCTTATCCTATTGTTAGAAAAATTGGTTGAAAAATTTGAAAGGCCCTCGGCGTAGAAAG
>JAPYRQ010000048.1 GCA_029936935.1 Dehalococcoidia bacterium
CCCCAAGGAATCAGGCCGTCAACCATAGCGCCGTTGACCGCTACTGATGCGTCTGCGCCGGTTGCACGATCGTCCGTTATGGAGGGTTCAGCCGCAGTAAAGCGGTTGGTTATTGCAGTTCCTGCCCCCCTAAACGAGTTCAATTCCGGCATAGGTATTACCGGCACCTCAGGCTGGCAGCTTGGCCCCATGTATGAATGGGTTGCCAGCGTGGATCCGGCAACAGGCGCTTATACGCCCATGCTTGCTGAAGAATGGGCGTTGACCAATGAGACAATAAAGTTCAAGTTCCGGGAAGGCGTCCAGTTCCACAACGGCTGGGGCGAGATGACCGCCTATGACTTCGGTGACGCTGTCCGCGATGCCATGCATGAGGACAACGCCAACAGCGACCAGTACCGTCGTAACATCGAAGATGTAGTGGTCCTGAACGACCGCGAGGCGATTGTCAATCTGAAGCAGATTAACGTCACCCTTTTCAGGAACATCTCCCAGTTTGTTGGTGGGTTTGAGTTCATGAGCAGCAAGAACTTTGACGCTGTGGGTGAATATCCTGGGATGGATGACCAGCCAATGGCAGGAACCGGTCCGTACCAATTCCTTGAACGCTCAGAGGGCAGCTATGTACGGTTCAAGCGTGTACCGTACCAACACTGGCGCGCGACTCCTGAGTTTGAGGAGTTGGAGTTGAGGTTTATTTCGGAAGAATTCACGCGGTTGGCCGCATTGCAGGTTGGGGAGGTTCATATCACCCCTCTTGCCACAGACCTCCACAGCGTTGCCTTCGGTGATGGAATGAAGTTGGTCAAGGGAACGATACCCGCGAAGCGCACAGTGCTCCAGTTCTTGTGTTGTGTCTTGAAGGACAGAAATGATCCCTCACAGGGTTATCACCATCCAGACGTTCCTATGCAGGACATCAAGGTGCGTCGAGCCCTGAGCAAGGCCATTGATAGGGACAAGCTGAATCAGGCGTTGTTTGGCGGTGGTGGAGACCTGTTGATCAACATGGGCTATAACGAGCGAAGTGACGGGTGGAACCCCGCGTGGGCGACCAGATACCCTGAGCAGTTTGGTTATGACCCGGCAGCCGCTCGCTCCCTGCTGGCAGAGGCCGGGTACGGGCCCAACAATCCCTACGAAGTCAAGGTAGTTCTGGCTACGTCATACCGGGGTTTGCCAGAAGGCCAGGACATGATGTTGGCCATGGTGGGAATGATTGAAGACATAGGTGTCAAGGTCAAGATGGAGACCATGGACGGCAACGCGAAGTCCTCGAAAATACGCGCGAACGAGATGGATAATCACTTGGACCTGAGGCAGACATCTTCTGACCTGTTCACCAACGTCTTCATCTACGGCAGCCAATACAGCAGGACTCCCAGCGTATTCATCATCCCTCGGCTGAATGAACTGCATTTGATGGCCAGAGGAACGATGGACCAGGCTGAACATACAAAGATCTTCCGAGAAGTCGGCGACATCATGTTTGATAGCAACCAAAACATCCCACTGCTTTGGATTCCCAACTCGTTGATCTACAACCCAGACATTGTTTCTGGTTGGGACTTCCCGGGCAGCATGGTGGCACAGTACAGTCACTTTGATAGCGTAAAGGCAACGCGCTAGCAGAGAAGACCGGCTGATAGCCAAGGGGTTAGTTCGATAGATAAGGAGAGCGCCTTCATCCCAAGTCGGGATGGAGGCGCTCTCTGTTGCGTTCACTCTGTCTTACAGGTCGTCTAGTCCACGGGTTCGGTCGATAAGAAGTCGTTAGTCGTGGCTGTAGTAGAGGCAAAGCATGTGTGGTGGATTAGCCCATCAAACGCTCCACGCTGGCTTAACGAAGTGGTGCCGCATATGGTCGACAGTGTTGTCTAGTAGAAAGGTCTGTCAGAGGTTTTAACGCCGGAAGATTTCCCGCCAGTAGGACGCGCTTTGAGTCCCTTCCATGCCCCAAACAAAAGACCGACCACGCCACCCAGAATGACAGCGTAGTAGCCAAGGAAAATCAGGAGAAACCCCAGAAGCATCGCAGCAAAGGTTGCCACAACGCCAAAGAACCCTCCGCCCAATGTCCACCAAAGAATGTTCACTCTTCACCACCGCTTCATTAATTGAGTGAGCTATTATCCAACATTCCGCCCAATCGAGGAGATCTGATTCGGAATGACACTAGTGAGATTACTTAAAGCAATACGCTTAGATTAGCCGTGTCGTCGAAGTCTAACAGGCGCATTGACGTATCAAACGAAGGGTTGAAATCGAAACTGCTATCACGGTCTCCGGCACATATCCCTTTGTTACGACACAGACACGGTATCAGCTACGCGCTTAACGCCGAATTTGTCGAAGTTTAGGGTCAAGATGATCTCTTAGCCAGTCACCAAAGAGGTTAAGAGATAAGACGGTCAAGAAAATCCCCAATCCCGGAATGATTGCGATCCACCAGGCTACTGCCAGGTAGTTCCTGCCATCGGACACCATGACACCCCATGAGGGGATCGGCCTGGGAATACCTACCCCTAAGAAGCTCAGTGTCGACTCTAAAATGATCACCGTACCCACCTCAAGCGTAGCAAGAACGATAAGGGTGTTGGCGACGTTAGGGAGTATGTGCTTGATGAGGATTCGAGTAGTAGATGCCCCGGACACACGAGCACGAGCAATAAAATCCATGTTGCGCAGCGCCAGAGTCTCAGCACGTATGAGTCGGGTATATCTGTTCCATAAAAAGATGGCAATGATAGAAATCGCGATGAAAATACTCGGGCCAAAAATGCTAACGAATATCAATGCAAGAAGGATCACTGGGATGGAAGACTTGATGTCCACTACTCGTTGTATGAGATGATCCACCCAACCTCCATACCAGCCTGAAAGGAGGCCCAGGGTAGTTCCGACCGTGGCGGAAACAAGAAGCGCTGTCATTGAAACAAACAGGGCAATTCTGGAACCATAGATCAACCGACTCAAAAGGTCTCTTCCCAGCCGGTCAGTACCTAGAATGTGATCCCAGCTTCCTTCCTCGTCCCATACCGGTGGCGCAAGTCTTTCAAGTATATCGCCCTCGTACGGGTCATGGGGGGCAATGAACGGAGCGAACACTGCAGGGATCACCAGAACCACCAACAGGATGCTGACCCAAATCCAAGGAAGGCTACGCAGTCCTTTGTAGAGCTTGTGCAGCTTTCCAAACGGCGAGTCAACGAGACCTTCTTGTCTAAGTTCTGTGTCTATTGCCATGAAACTATACCCTCTGGCCTCAAGATTGCATTTTGGTGAATCTAATTCGCGGATCAGCATAGACATACGCTATGTCCGTCAGGATGTGCAGCATGATCAGAATCACGGAGCCCATTAATGCCAACGCTTGGACTACATGATAGTCCCGTGCATTGATTGCTTGAATTGCCAACTGACCCATACCTGGCCATGCAAAAATCGTCTCAACAACGATTGAGCCTGTCACAAGTGTGGAGATGACCACGCTGAGAAAGGTCAGAGGCACGATTGCCGCATTCCGGAATGCGTGCTTCCAGATAATCTTCCACTCTGGCAAACCCTTTATGCGCGCCAACTTGATGTACTCAGAGTCCAACTGGTTCAGCATTGCTGACCGCATAAGCCTGAGTGTGCCTGCGCTGGGCAGAGCCAATACAAAGACAGGCAAGACCAGGTGACTGAGCCCTCCCTTGCCTGACGTGGGTAACCACCCCAGCGTCACTGCGAACACCCAGATAAGGATAATCGCTATCCAGAAATCGGGCGTAGCTTGACCCATTACGGCTAACGTTTTCCCCCCATAGTCAAACGGCGAATCTCGTTTGACCGCGGTGACTACCCCAAGCATCAAAGAGAGGGGGAAGCTGATCATTGCAGCTAATCCGCCCAGGAGAAGTGTGTTTGGCAATCGTTTCTTGATTAACTCTGCAGCCGAAGCATCAAAGCTGAAAGAGGGGCCGAACTCCCCCTGAGACAGGTTGCGCATGTAGGTGAAGTATTGCTCTGCCAGGGGTCTGTCTAACCCCCAGAGTTCGCTGACATATGCGGCGGTCTCTTCATCATCTTCTTCGCCTAACAGGTTGTCTAAAGGGTCACCCGTCAGACGCACCAAAGAGAATACGACGATGGTCACACCGATGAATGCAATCAGGCCATGGAACAGCCTGATGATGATATATCGTTGCAAGTGCCTCTCCCCGAGAAGATGCAGGTGGTTACCTGCCAGCCACGAGGAAGATAGGGCTACGCTCACCACATGTCAAGCTGTTTGTAGTGGGGTTGTGAATTGAAGCCTCTGGTTCAAATCCTCTTTATTGCTATATCGTTCGCGTGGCTACCACCCAAATGTCGTCATATTCCATCCAGTATTGACTCCCAATGGCCTTAAAACGATACTGTGCCCCAAAACAAGGTTATTTTCAGGTGCCCACGCATAATAGATTACGAAAAGGGGAGGTGCGTCAGATGCTTTCAGTTGAAGACAATGCAATGCTTACGCAGGTTGGTCCGGGAACACCCACCGGGGAGCTGTTTCGGAGGTTCTGGCTTCCTGCCATGTTGTCTAGCGAGCTGCCTGAACCCGATGGCGACCCTATCCGATTAAGGCTTCTGGGCGAGGATTTGGTCACCTACCGTGATAGTGATGGGAATGTAGGCTGTGTGGACGCTTTCTGTCCCCATCGCGGTGCCCCAATGTTCTTTGGGCGGAACGAGGAGAACGGCCTTCGCTGCATCTACCATGGGTGGAAGTTCGATGTGGATGGCAATTGTGTCCACATGCCGAATTGTCAGGAAGGCGATACCTACAAGGACAAAATCAAGATTACTGCGTACCCGGCAATTGAGGGTGGCGGGTTGATCTGGTTCTACATGGGGCCCGCGGACAAGAGGCCACCAGATCCCGGGTTCGATTGGTTTGCCAACCCATCCAGCTGGACGCAGGCGGCCAAGTACATCTACCACTCCAACTACATGCAGGCGCTGGAAGGCGATTTTGACCCAAGCCACGCTGCGTTCCTGCACAGTACCCTCGACGATAATCGCAGCAATCCAGCCAACAAGTTCAACGGGACTATCAGCAGGCCCGTCGGCACATCTCCGGAGTACAAGCCTCCACTACCGGAACCCATTGAATATGAATGTGGCATAGGCACCTCCAGGAGCGGTGGCGGTGGCGTGGTCAGGGTTGGTGGCGAGGGACAGAGCAGGCCATCCAATACAGGACGTGGCGCCAGTTGGCTTATGCCGTGCTTTGATCCGGTGGGCCTTGCCTCTGAGGGCACATATCCGTTGAACATCAAGGTTCCCTCTGATGATGAGCACACCATCTACTTTCGTGTACGTTGGAGCCCAACGGGCCCGCTGACTGAACAGCAGGTTTGGGACCTGCGCATCGGTGGTCTCATCAATCCGCCCCAGGAGCCGGGGACGTTCCTGTACAAAGATAATATTTTTAATGACTACAACATAGACCGTATCAAGCAGAAGCAGTTCAGCTTTAGCGGCATGTCCATGACGGCCGTCCAGGATACTGCCCTTCAGGAGAGCCAGTGGGGGCCAATCTCCCATCGATGGAAAGAACACCTGGTTAGCACAGATAAGATTATCATCCGTGTTCGTCAGCGCATGATCGATACCGCAAGAGCATTGATGGAAGGCCAAGAGCCGAAAGAACCTTGGAAGCCAGAGGGTTACACCTTCGCCAATACAAGAGACGAGTCCAAATAGGTAGGGTGGGGTGAAGAGACTAAAGACCCCCGCCCACCGCAGCCTCAACTGCGTCCCCTGCATATGTCTGAGACTGACTCCCGATGAACCGGGACTGCGGCTGCGGGTCAGGTCATATGGGTGAAAGGCTTTGCCCTTCAGGCTTGGAGGACCAGCACCACAGACCCGGCTACCGACAGCAGGATGCCGATGATTACTCGCGCGCCAAAGTACTCGAGTTTCCGATTGATGAGGAACGAGAAGGCCAGTGTGAACAGCGCTAGCGTACGGGCCAGGGGCGCAACCACCGTCACCGGCGCAATGCCCAGGGCCACGTAGCGGAACATCTGCGCAAAGAAGCTGGCAACCGTATTGGCGTAGAACCACGGCCCCGCCGTTTTGCGTTCCGCTGCCACCTTCATCAGCTTGCCGGGAACCAATAACGTCACCATCAGCACCGCCGCTGCTGCCATGTACGATGCCAGGCCCCCCATGATGCCAAGCTCAGAGTCCTGCAGCGCCGCTCGCACCATGATGGGTGTGTTGCCGTAGATGGCCGCTGCTGCCAGTCCGAAGAGGTAGCCCTCTGCCATCTTGAGCGGTGGCATGTCAAGCTTGGCTTTATCGGGGGATATAGCTGAGGCCACGGAGGCCGAAGTAGCCCCCGCCACCGCAGTGGCGTCTATGACAGACGATGAAGGGTCTGACGGAAGGCCTTCGGCCGGTAGCCCCGTTGGTTTCGCTTTAGGCTTGGGCTTAGACCGTTCGATCATCAGCATTGGGCCGATCACGATGAGCACCATACCCCAGAACATCGGCCACGTGATGCTCTCGTCGAGGAGGACGATAGCCAGGATGACGCTGTACAGGATGGATGTAGTGAGCAAGGGTTGGTTCCGGTTCGCGCCAATGGCTGCAACCGCACGGAAGCCGCAGTATCTACCAACCAGGAAGTGCAGGATGCCTGCCCCCGCCAGTAGGATGTACCCGTTCGACGTGATCTCACCGGCGTCGAATATCTGGCCAGTCGCCAGGGCTGCAATGGCGAAGAGGGGCACACCAAGGATGACCGTCACGTACAGGCCGTAGGAGGCCGACGCCCGCATCATCCCTCGCCGGGTCATGGTGCCCCCCAGCGCAAAGGACATCGCTGAGAGTACTGAGAAGATGCCGCCTAGCACGTTTGCCTCCCTGGGTTTGGGTATATTGTCGCCGCTTATAACGCCCCAGCGGTATCCGTCAGGGAATATGGGCAAGGGCTGGCCCTTGGGTGTTGCGGCCAGATAGTATAGGAGAGCTTTGAAGGTGGTCAAGCGAAAAATCGTATGGATGGTGAGGTATGGCACAGCGAACACCGGGTCAGGCAGTAGTGGAAGCGCTCCGAGCGGAGGGTGTCGAGTACGTCTTCGGCATCGTTGGTGGGACATTTCTGGAGATACTGGACGCTCTTTACGATGCACCCGACATCAAGTTCGTCAGCGTTCGGCACGAGCAGGGTGCGGCGTTCATGGCTGACGGCTACGCACGCTCGTCAGGCAAACCCGGCGTCTGCCTCGTCACCAACGGCCCTGGAGCCACCAACCTGGTCTCCGGCATCTACGCGGCGTACACAGGCCACTCTCCAGTCATCGCTATTTCCGGCGCGCCTACCAGGGACGTGGTGTACCGTGACGCCTTCCAGGAGACCGACCACATTGCGATGTTCAGGCCTATCACCAAGCAGGCCATCACGGTCAACAAGGCTGACCGCATTCCAGAGCTGTTCCGACATGCATTCCGGACCGCGCTGACGGGCAAGAAGGGGCCTGTGTTCATCGACATCCCTCGCGACCTGCTCGATGGCTCCCCAGTGGAGGTGGATTTTGCGACACCCGAGTCGTATCGAGCGCACCACCGTTCGCCCGGCGACCCCGCCCTCATCAAACGAGCCGCTGAGCTGCTCAAGAACGCCAAGCGGCCCATCATCATCGCCGGCGGTGGCGTGAACCATAGCGATGCGACTCAACAGGTGGTTGAGTTGGCCGACCTGCTCTCCGCGCCGATGATCACAAGCTACGGCCGCAACGACGCGGTGCCCAACAGCCATCCGCTGTACGTCGGGCCTCTTGGCAGGGCTGGTGCACCGGAAGCGGGCGAAATCTGCGCCCAGGCCGATGTAATCCTGGCTGCTGGCACCCGGCTGTCCAACTTCACGTCGTTCTACGACAATCGATATATCAGCGTGGACGCCAAGATTATTCAGATAGAGATAGATGAGACGGAATTGGGTCGTAACTACCCTATTGCCGTGGGAATTCAGGGCGACGCCGCGGCTGCGCTGCAATCTGTGCTGGATGCACTGCGCGCTGACGGCTCCAACACCGCCATCGCCCCCGGCTGGACGGATGAAGCGAAGTCGCTTAAGGCGAAGCGCCGTGCTCGCATCGACGAAGAGGGTGGTTGGAGTGGCGAGGAAATCAAACCGCAGCGTGTTTACGCAGAGCTACGTAAGGTGATGCCGCCCGATGCCATCATGGCGTTGGACGCTGGAGCATGCCCCGCCTTCGGCTACGACCGACTCGACTTCAGCAACCCGCGCACGCTGGTCACACCTCTGGACTTCGGTGGTCTGGGCTTCGCGTTCCCAGAGGCGCTTGGCGCAAAGCTCGGCAGACCTGACGCGCCGGTGATCGCAATCCACGGCGATGGTGGCTTCCTGTTCAACGTGCAGGAACTGGAGACTGCCGTACGAGAGGGTATCGCCACTGTGACCATTGTCATGAACAACAACGTATGGGGTTCAGAGATGGCCTACCAGCAGGCGCTCTACCCCGGCCGCACTATCGGCTCCAACATCACCAACCCCCGCTTCGATAAGCTGGCTGAACTCTTCGGCGCGAAGGGCTATTACGTCGATAAAGTCGAGGACATCGGAGCCGTGGTTACTGAAGCGTTGGCGGGCAATGTCCCAGCCATCATCGAGATACCAGTCGACCCGGAGGAACTACCACGGCCCGCCCGGTTGATAGAGTCCGAAAAGTAAGGGCTGACATACCAGACAACAAAGAGGGCCTCCATATGGAGGCCCTCTTCTTTTACTCTCTTGGGTAGAGGCTAGGCCTTCGGGCCTTTATCGGTGCCAACCAGTTCAGGCCGGTCAACAAACGCCTTCCTCAACTCCTTAGTGGCCTCATACCACTTGGCGTCCTTGGGGAGGATGACCCCTCCTGACCGCTCCTGATACAGCTCCGGACGATCAACGGTTGGTGGGATGATGCCCTCCTGCAAGTTTCGCGCAGCCCGCATGATGCTCTGGCGCGTCTTGATGACCATGGAGTCACTGGCTCCCAGGTGCTCTCGAGTGCGGTCACTGATAGCTCCCATGCTCTCTGTGACTGCCTGGTCCTGGAGATGAATGCCTGTGATGCCTGTGTAAATCTTGTTGTTCTTCTGTGCTTCCCTGTCGATTTGGTAGTCGTTGCCCTCGTTTGCAGCAAGTCGCCATCGGCCCAGGAAGTTAGACGAATTGGGGATGAAGTCATTGTTCACGGAAGCTCCACCCGGTGCCTTGCCTTTCTTAGTGCCCGTGACGCTGCGGAAGGGGTTGGGCCCGGAAAAGTTCCAGAACATGCTGTGTGTGTCATCCACCGGCACCCACGCACGTACGAGGATCTGTACGCCCAGCACGTTGGTGGGGATCATGGAGTAGAACGGAGCCAGGAAATGCGCAACACGCCAGTAGATGTCGTCACCGGCTGTAGGCCTCCAGGCGCCGTAGGAGGTGCCATAGTCCGTATCAACCACATCATAGCCTTGTGGGGCCCGAGGGTTGACGGTGAGGTAGTCAAAAGCACCTGGTGTCAGGTCTTCTGAGTTGACGCTGCCGAAGTGCAGGAAACCAAGATGCGATGTATCGATGTCACCCTCTAATGCCTGCACCCAGTTGCAATCGCGCAACACGGTGGATACAGACCACTCGGAACCTTCCGGCATCATGTTCGGCTCAATGTCCGGTAGGGGCGGCAACTCTGTGCGAGGACCCATGTAGGTCCAGATGACCCCATTCCGCTCCTGACAGGGATATGCCGTGATTTTCACTTTGTCCTTGAAGTTGCTCTCGGCGGGCTCTGACGGCATGTCGACGCAATCGCCATTGGAGTCAAACTTCCAGCCGTGGTACACGCAGCGCAGGCCGCATTCCTCGTTACGACCGAAGAACATGCTTGCACGACGGTGGGGGCAGTAGTTGTCGATGAGCCCAACGTTACCGTCGGTGTCGCGGAAGGCTACCAGGTCCTCGCTAAGGAGGCGGACGCGGACAGGGTCGCTGTCCGGTGTTGGAAGTTCTGAAGACATGATTGCGGGTATCCAGTACTGGCGAATCAGTTCGCCGACAGGCGTGCCGGGACCCACTTTAGTCATTAGCTCATTGTCACTGGTTGTAAGCATGGTTGCCTCCCCTGTATATACAATCTTAAAACTTAAAGGAAGTTTAGTTGGATGGAGTGAAGGCGTCAATTCGGTTGCAATGTTTGTTATAGAGCGAAACACACTGCAAAAGAAGAGGGCCTCCATATGGAGGCCCTCTTTGTTTCTTGGATAAATATTTGCTTAGGTAACCGGAGGCATATGGGTGAAGGGTTAGCCCTTCTTACCCTTGTCAGTGCCAACCAGTTCAGGTCGATCAACAAAGGCCTTTCTCAACTCCTTGGTGGCTTCCAGCCAACCCTGGCCCTTGGGGAGGATTGTGCCGCCGGAACGCTCCTGATACAACTCAGGATGATCCACGGTGGCCGGTACTATGCCCTCTTGAAAGTCCCTTGCAGCCCTGATGATGCTCTGGCGAGTCTTGATGACCATGGAGTCGCTGGCACCCAGATGCTCATTCTCACGGTCTGTGATGGCCCCCATGGTCTCAGTCAGTGCCTGATCCTGCAGGTGAATCCCGGAGATGCCCGTGTATATCTTGTTGGTCTTCTGGGCCTCTCGATCGATCTTGTAATCGTTGCTTGCGTTGGCCTCGAGACGCCATCGGCCAAGCCAGTCGGATGTGTTGGGTACATAGTCAACGTCCGTGGCAGCGCCTGCTAGCGTCTGGCCCTTCTTACCGGTGCCGATACCGCCGGCAAAGGGGTTTACGCCGCAGATGTTCCAGAACATGGTGTGTGTATCATCGATGGGCACCCATGCACGAACAAGCACCTGTACACCCAGCACGCTGGTAGGAATCATGGTGTAGAACGGGGCCAGGTAGTGGGCAACGCGCCAGTAGATGTCGTCGGTGTCCGTGGTTCGCCAAGCGCCGTACGACGTGCCGTATTCGGTATCCACAACATCGTAGCCCAGCGGAGTCCGTTCCCTGACCGTGTAGTAATCAAAGGAACCAGGCGCCAGGTTCTCTGCTTTTAGGCTGCCCAAGTGCAGGAAGCCAAGGTGGGATGTATCAATGTCACCTTCAAGTGCCTGAACCCAGTTGCAGTCCCGGACGGCTGTCCACAAGGATTGCTCGGCGTCATCCGGCAACATGTTGGGCTCAATGTCCGGCAGCGCAGGGAGCTCTGTGCGAGTGCCCATGTATGCCCAGATGATGCCGTTGCGCTCCTGTGCCTTGTACGCGGTGATTTTGACCTTGTCTTTGAAGTTGCTTTCAGCCGGTTCAGAGGGCATGTCCACGCAGTCGCCGTTCACATCGAACTTCCACCCGTGGTACACGCAGCGCAGGCCGCATTCCTCGTTTCGACCGAAGAACATGCTGGCGCGACGATGTGGGCAGAAGTTATCGATGAGGCCAACGTTGCCATCGGTGTCGCGGAAGGCGATCAAATCCTCGCCAAGCAGTCGAACGCGAACGGGGTCGGAATCCGGGCCAGGGAGTTCAATAGACATGAGCGCGGGGAGCCAGTACTGACGCATTAGCTCACCTACAGGCGTTCCGGGGCCCACTCTGGTCATTAATTCATTGTCGGCGGCTGAAAGCATGATTGCCTCCCCTATTCATATATACAAAACGTAATGGCAGTTTAGGACGGAGAAACAGCGGCGTCAATCGTGGAAGAAGCAGATTATTTGAAAGAGATTGAGAGTGGAATGGGCAACCGTCATGCCATGTGGGTGCAGGGCTCGCCCTGCCTAGTTGGGATTGTCCAGTCGTTGGCTCATGTCTGAGAGGAACGTCTGGATATCCGCAGGAAGATTGGATTCCTCCGGCTCTTCATCGGCCTTATCGTTCTCTTCACCACCGGAACCGGAATGGCGAGAATCATAGTAGGACTCCAACCGCTTCACCAATTCCTGAGCTGCGGGGTTCCCGGTAATCTCTGAATCCAGCTCCTCGTACTGCTTTTTACCAGCTTCTGTGTCAGGCAAATCGCCGGGGAGGTTATAGATGGTAGAGAGAATCTCAAGAAGTCGAGCAGTTCCGGCATAATCACGCTCAAGCTGGGCGTACTGAGGTAGCCGCACCATGAGGGACACATCTTCAATGCCGTACTTGGTCAACTCTTGGGACATGGTATTCATGATGGAAGTCGGGCCCTCGTAGTTGCTACGTCGTCGAGAGACCAAACCCCGGAGGCCGGTCATCGGTTCGCCGTTGAGCGTGCCGGTGACTTGTAGTGGACGTGTGTGTGGCGTGGCGTCGTACATGGCGCCGATGCGGGTGTAACGCGTCACATTAAGGGTCTTCAGAACCTCGATGAGAGATTCGATGTAGTCCTCAGCATTGGCGTGAGGTTCACGCACCTGCATGACTATGAGCGGAGGATCGTTGCGGCCCTCCAACTGACTTACGCGGGTGTTGGACACGCGCTGCACCCGTTGTCCATTACGGAACCGGGTGGTGGGGCGATATCGGGTGAAGTCGAAGAAATTGCCGGGCTTCTCAAGCCGACCTAGCTCCTGCGAACCAAAGTAGCGCTCAAGGCGGCGCAGCGTCAGCGTACCTACGCTACCCGCGTCCAACCATGGGTAAAGCATAGCGATGACGTGGGCCTCTTCGAAGGCGGGAATCGGTTCCTGAAACTCGAATGCTCCGATCTTCATGAGGAAATAGTGCCAGAGGGCGACGAATATTGCAACTCTTGACAAAGAAATTGGGTGGTTACTGTCAGGTGCTGTTGGTGTCTGTGCCCAATGATTTCAAAGGCGAATGATTGAATTGGCCAAAATCGCTGGGAACCAGGGTGTATACTCCAAAAGCGCCCCAACTGTTGCTACGTTTTTGACCGTAGATGAAAGGCAATGCCCCAGCGTGATTGATGAACCCCTAACCGATTCTTCTACGGCAACTAAGTCTGAACCCTCTTCTAAATTCCGACTGAGTACCTTTTCATCCCTCAGACATCGCAACTACCGATACCTCTTCGCCAGTACCTTCATGGCCAGTGGTGGCAACTGGATACAGCAGATCACCTTGAGCTGGCTGGCATGGGACATGACTGACTCAGCGCTCATTTGTGGGTGCTGTGACAGCGTCCCGCGGGCTACCCTCGCTCATAACAAGTCCTTTGGGTGGCGTGTTATCCGATAGGATGGACAGGCGTCAGCTTATCCTCGTGATTCAAGTTGTTCTGGGCGTATTGGCATTAGGTTTTGCGTTCCTGGTATCTTCCGGCCATCTTCAGGTATGGCACCTCTTCGTCTTCACCTTTATCAGTGGTGCGGGTTGGACTATGAACAACCCGGTCAGACAGTCCCTTGTCCCTGACACCGTACCCAGGGAAGACCTGATGAACGCCGTTGCATTGAACTCTGCGGCTTTCCAGCTTTTCCGGATCATCGGGGTGGTTCTCGGCGGGTGGCTCATCGCGTTCACCGGCCCCTCCACAAACTTCATGATCCAGGGTATCACCTACATGTTTATGGCTGCGCTGATACTTCAGATACACGTTCCCAAGCGTGATTACTTCGAGAGCAAGAAGGAATCCCTGCTTGAGAACTTCAAAGGTGGAGTCAACTACGTCCGCAGCCAGGAGGTCACTCTGGCTCTCATCCTGTTGGGAATGGTTCCGGCGCTGTTTGTCATGCCCTTCATCAATGCCTTACTACCGGTGTTCAATGACGAGGTATTGGGCAACGGACCGGAAGGTTTTGGGCTCCTTATGGGAATGTATGCCGCGGGGGCCATGCTGGGTACGTTCGTGCTGGCATCGCTCCAGAACTTCCAGCATAAAGGAAAACTGCTCATTGGAGCTGCTATTGCCAGTGGTATCACCCTTGTAGCATTGGCATTCACCAGTTGGGGGCCGTTATCCATGTTTGTGTTGTTTCTTAGCGGCGCGGCCCACATGATGTATATGGCTACCAACAACACCTTGATACAACTCACCACTCCTCCCGAGTTCAGAGGCAGGGTGTTGAGCCTCTTTTTCCTGGACCACGCTTTGACTCCCCTCGGGTCGCTTTTTGCAGGCTTTTTAGCCTGGCAGTATGGAAGCCCCGTGGCATTTGTCGTCGGAGGGACGATAGCATCGTCAATGGTCATCGTCATGACTTTCAAGTTCCGTGCGCTTCGTGAGACCAGGGCTTAGGCCCTCAAGGGAAGTCCCCAGTTCTCATCGTCCTTTTGCATCGCAAGAGGGACTCGTGCACTCTCATTGGGCAGATGCCAGGAATAGCTTGTTCATGGCGCATGATTGTGCCAATCTGATAGGCTGTTCCTAGCGTACACATAGTGCGACGGTAAGGAGTGGAACGTGGGACGGCAGATGAAAGTATTGTCTATAGGTATCGCGGTGGTGGCGATTATTGCAGCATGCACGGGTGGGACTGACGCCGAGCCCGTGGTTGCACCAACGAGTGCTCCGCTGGCATCGCCCACGTCTACGCCCGCGAGTGCGACTTCCTCCATCCCGTCTACTCCTCTTCCAACCGCCACGGTAGCAGTAGCTCCAAGCCCTACGGCAACCTTTGTGGCTCGCCCCTCTGCCACAGCTACAGCAACCCCGCAATCAGCAACCTCCACAAGCTCAATTCCTGCGCCTGTTTTGACAGGGGAATTTACCAGTGACGTGTTTAATTTCTCATTCAACTATCCTTCAAATTGGACGTTGGACGAGAGTGATGAACAGGTAATCGCCATCACTGACCCTCAGGGCGAAGTGGCGTTTGTTGTGGGTATCGATATTCTGCCGTCAACACAGAACATTAAAGCCTACACTACGCTGGCCCTGGATCAGTTCAGTCAGGAACCCTCAACCTTTGAGGCCACCTCGTCTTCTGGAACGATAGTTGGCGAATTGCCGGGTAATGTAACCATCGGCGAGCTGACCTCTTCGGGTGGCACTCCTACGAAGACCAAGATCTATACGGCTGTCATTGCGAGTATGGGTTTCACGATTTCGATGACGGGCCAAGGGGCATCGTTCGCCGATGTTGAGCCCATTTTCGACGCGATTGTAGATACAACCAAATTTCCCAGCGGCTCCTTTGAGCCACCGCCCATGGTGGTTTCACGTGAACTGATGTCTGCGGGGATCAACGCATCGGCTAGCGAACCCGTAGGAGTTACCACAGTGTTTGAAGAGGCTACCCCTGCATTGTTCGCGTTCCTGGACGTAGATTACCTTCCCATTGGCACAGAGTTGCAGTTCATCTGGTTCCTGACGAACAGAGACGGAGTCCCTATTGATACCATTGATCCTATTACAGTAGAAACTGGGGACGACGGGGCATTTTGGTCCACTTTTGAACCTTTAGAAACTATACCATTGGGGTTCTACTTTGTGGGTGTGTTCAGCGAGGAAGCTCTTATCGCGGCAATGCCCTTTTCAGTAGTGACCGAGGATGGAGCAGAGTTCACGGATGCACAATCGTACGTAGACTGGGGAGTTTTCCTAATCGCAATCGATGAGCCAGTAAACGCTGTTTATGCCACCACAAAGGCCTTGGAGTTGGATGGTAAGAATACGGAAGCGTACGTGATTCGATCCGAGGCTTACACAACCTCTTGCGAGATAGATAGCGCCACGGCTGATCTGTCCAAGGCGCTGGGGCTGGAACCGGACAATGCGGTGCTCCTCGCCAGGAGAGGCACCAGCCACTGGTACGCGCTTGATGCTGTAAAGGCCTTGATCGATTACAACAAGGCTATTGGCCTAGATCCCGATAACGCTGGCTACTACAACAATCGAGCACTGATACAAATGGCCAACGATCGCCTTGACGCTGCATTGGCTGATGCTAACAGGGCGTTAGAGCTACATCCCGAGAGTCTGGGAACCCTGGACAGCAGAGGGTATGCATATTTAAAGGCTGGTCAATTCAGAAACGCCAAGCAGGATTACGATACGGCGATAAGCGGTGGATTTAGCGTGTCGTATACGTTGCTTGGCGGCGGACTGGCCAACGCCGGCCTAGGCCAGATTATTCTCGCTCGTGAAATGTTGGAGCAAGGACTTGACCTGGTTGAAGAAGATGCGGACACTTGTCAGGATCCCCAAATCACTGATCTCGTGAAAATGGCGCAGGATGTTCTGAAGAACATATAGCCATAAATACCAGTTATATACGAATTTAGTAACGCATTCAAGTTTTTTGATCCTAATCGATTCCCTAGCGTCATGTGGTGTAGTTTAAAGCATTGACATACTGCTAATCGCGTCATATCCTGCGATTGATTTTGAATCTCTTCATAGTAAGACTAAGTGATGGTAGCTCTAGAAAATGTTTGATGTAGAGCGGGGAGGGTTTTGATGAGTTCACTTCTGGTGAGACCGATATTCATGATTGTTTGTTTGATGTCCCTGGTATTAGGAGCTATGGCATGTTCCGGAGGCGACAGCGACGGTGCTGCTCCTGCAGCACCGGTTGTCCCAACGAAACAACCGGTTGCTGGGAAAATGGGAAATATAGCTAGCCCTGCTACTCCAGCACCGGCCCCGGTGGAACCGGCGAAAGTTGCTGGGGTAGCAGCTTCTGGGCCCAAAGCTGAACGTGTAATATTGGCTTTACAGAAACCACCTGCTTTCTCAAATGACCTGGCCGCCTTTGGGTCCACGTCAGCTTTCCAGCTCAAACCTATGTACGAATACATGATAGATACGGATCCCAATACTCGTAACCTCATCCCTGGCTTGGCTAAATCTTGGCAGGTCGAACCTAGCGGTAGTGCCCTTCGCTTCTTCCTAAATAAGGATGTTCCCTTCAATGGTGGGCAAGGGGGCACTATGACCGCCGATGACGTGTTATGGGCATGGGAGGATCAGACCAGGGAAGATTCGATAATGAGTTTCCGCAGCCTTTTCCGAAGAGCGAAGTTGGAAGTAATTAATGATTATGAGCTTACTCTCACCTGGGACGTACCCGATGCTGACGCACTAGACGGAATCGCCAACCAGGTAGGCGGAATGGAAGTGAGCAGCAGAGCTGATGCGAAGGCATTGGGTAAAGAAGGACTGCTTGATAGGCCAATTGCAGGAACCGGTCCTTACGAATTTGTTTCTCGTACACAAGAGTTAAATATTGTGTACCGAAAGGCTGACACTCCCCATTGGAGGGTAACGCCGGATTTCCAGGAGATAGAAATTCGCTGGATATCGGAAAACTCAACCCGGATGGCAGCTCTCCTCGCTGGAGAGGTTCACATTACCAATATTGGCTTTGATCAGGAACAACAAGCCATCAACGCGGGCATGAAGGTCGTTTCCGGTAAGGTCAACACCATGCGCACTTATATGCAGATGAAGGGTGTTTATATTAAGGATGTCAAGGATTTCACTAAGGGATTTAAATATCCGGAGAATCCTCTGAGTGAACACAAAGTCCGAAAGGCCCTCAACAAGGCTATAGACCGGGATGCCATCAATACTGCATATTTCTATGACATGGCGACGGTTATGAAAATGACGCATGTAGCAGAAACACACGGCGCTTGGAACCCCAGGTGGGGAGAACAATTTGACGATCAATACGGATACGACCCCGCCGCTGCACGGACGTTGCTGAAGGAAGCAGGATACGACTACAACAACCCGCTTGAAACGAATTTGTTTATCTATGAGGTGGCTCAATATACCGGGGGGCCAGACGTTGCGCTAACGATTGGAGCCATGTGGGCGGACATAGGTGTTAAGGTTAAATTTACAGAATGGGATGCCGCAAAAAGAAGGGCAATTGGTCGGAAATTAGAGATGGACAACCACATTGGCTTGGGGGTGTTGATCGCCCCTCCAATCCTAGCGCTTCGCCTTAACCATCATACCTCACCGCCAAGAGGAGGCAGCGTTGAGAACCTTGCGGTGGAACCCATCTTTCAAAAAGCTCGGCAGTCGCTCGACCTTAAACAGCAAAATGAGTACCTTAGCGCCGCGGCGGATATAATTTACGATGAACACCTGTCCATTCCTCTCTTCTGGGTCCCTGTCCATGTTATGGTCAACCCTGAAGTAGTGGATGACTGGATCTTCCCCGGCACGGTCTCGGGTACGTACACACACATGTGGAACATAATCGGAGTCAGGTAAAAGGGGAGTCTAGCCAAGCATTAGCTACAAAGGTATCGAGAGGATCCCCCGTCCCATACTGCGGGACAGGGGGTTCTCTCTTTGTTTCGAAACCCTTAAAAGGTTAGTTAGGGTCAGTGG
>JAPYRQ010000049.1 GCA_029936935.1 Dehalococcoidia bacterium
GGCTCCCGTCGTGGCTGCCGATCATCATCTGCATGGGCGGGCAACGAACGAAAAAGTGGACAAGCTCTTAAGTTCCCTCAAGGGCGATTCCTAACCGAATTTACCAAGGAGCGGTCTTGGCTGAGACCTTCGAGGCAATACAAACGACAGCGCAGGCACGAGAGGACGCCCTCAACGGCGGACTTCGCATACGCGTGGGCGTTGCGTTGTGCGGCGAGGCCGCAGGCGCCTTCGAAGTGCTTGAAGCCCTGAAGAGCGAAGTCGCCAGCCGACGTCTCACTGCTTCGGTACAGGAAGTCGGTTGCATCGGCCTGTGCTACGCGGAGCCACTTCTCGATGTGCAACTGCCCAACGGCACACGGGTCTTCTACAAGAACGTGAGCCCGGAAGACCTTCCTGCCATCCTCGATGCTGCAGCTTCCGGCACCCACAGCCCCTCAGACAAGGTATTGGGAACCCTCGGCGATGCTGGGGCCCCAGGTCTGGCAAAGATAGAAGACACACCTCAATGGAAGTACCAGGTACGCATCGCCACACGGAACACCGG
This sequence comes from Dehalococcoidia bacterium, assembly GCA_029936935.1. Taxonomy (GTDB): domain Bacteria; phylum Chloroflexota; class Dehalococcoidia; order Lucifugimonadales; family UBA1127; genus UBA1127. The sequence goes on from JAPYRQ010000049.1 coordinate 548, forward strand.
CACGGTAGACCCCGGAGAGATTCAAGAGTACATCGCTACGGGAGGCTACACAGGCCTGGCCAAGGCGCTCTCCTCCATGACCCAGGAAGAGTTGATTGAAGAGGTCAAGACGTCCGGACTGAGAGGGCGTGGAGGCGCTGCGTTCCCCACCGGCGTGAAGTGGGGCTTCCTACAGGGCTCCAACCAACCAAATAAGTACGTCCTGGTCAACTGCGAAGAGGGAGACCCGGGCGCGTACAACGATAAAGGTCTCGTTGAGAGCGACCCTCACACGGTGGTCGAAGGTACGATCATCGCGGGTTACGCCACCGGCGCCAACTACGGCTACATCTTCATTCGACACGGCCATGAGGGCCCCACCAAGCGAGCACAGAACGCCATCAAACAGGCATACGAGCAGGGCTTGCTGGGTCAAAACATCCTTGGCTCCGACTTCTCTTTTGATATGGAGGTCGCCTTCACGGGTGACTCGTACGTCGCTGGTGAAGAGACGGCGTTGATGGAGGCGATTGAAGGCAAGCGTTCAATGCCCCGTGCGCGCCCCCCGTTCCCGGCCCAATCCGGCATGTGGGGGAACCCCAGCAACATTAACAATGTGAAGACCGTGTCTTTCGTCCCAGAAATCGTGCGACGAGGCGGCGAGTGGTTTGCTGAGATCGGTTACGAGCGCAGCAAAGGCACCGCGATACTCTGCCTCACCGGCGATGTGAACTACCCCGGCATGTACGAGGTCCCCTTTGGCCTGACGTTGGGCCAGGTGGTCAACGAGATCGCAGGCGGAACTGCCACCGGACGGGACGTGAAGCTCCTACAGACTGGAGGCCCCCTTGGTGGCGTGCTTGGCGCGGACAGCCTTGAGATCATGCTGGACTATGAAGGCATGTCGGCAGCGGGCGCAATACTTGGTTCTGGCGGCATCATCGTTGGTGCAGACGATATCTGTGCTGTTGACCTAGCCAGGACGCTGGTGGCCTTCTGTCAGTTCGAGTCATGCGGCAAGTGCTTCCCCTGTCGGTTGGGCATGACACACCTGGTTGAGATGCTTGAACGCATCGCTGCCAACAAGGGTCGACCTGAAGACCTGGACCTCATGCGCTCCACCGGCAAGACCATGGCTATGGGCTCTTTGTGTGGCCACGGCCAACTCGGCTTCAACCCCATCAGCTCAGCATTGAAGTTCTTTGAGGAAGATTTCCGCGTGCACCTGGAAGAGGGCCGTTGCCCCACCGAGAGTTGCGACGGAGCCTTCAATCGACCGACTCGCACCAGACCCCTGACCACGGCAGAGTGGTACGCCAAAGAGGAGTATGTGACACCATGACGGAGCCGCTGAAACTCTCCATAGACGGTGTTGAGATTACCGCCAAGCCCGGTCAGACGGTGCTGCAGGCTGCAATCGATAACAACGTCTACATCCCGTACCTTTGTTACTGGCCTGGCCTGAAGCCCTACGGCTCTTGCCGGATGTGCGCGGTAGAGGTCGAGGGTGGGCGAGGCACACCTGCGTCGTGCACATTGCCAGTTGCCGATGGGATGGTCGTCACAACGGCATCGACCGGCATCAGCGACCTTCGTCACGGCATCCTTGACCTGCTGCTTTCGGAGCACCCCCACGGGTGTTTGACCTGCCATCGCATCGAGTTGTGTGGCTCCGACGACATCTGTCTGCGACACGTCAGCGTGGTTGACCGGTGTGTGGTGTGCCCCAAGAACGAGCGATGTGAACTCAAGGACACGGTCCGTTTCATTGGCGTGAACATGGAAACGCCTCTCACCTACAGCTACCGCAATTTGCAAGTAGAGACGGGAGACCCGTTCTACGATCGTGATTACAACCTTTGTATTGTCTGCGCCCGCTGCGTCCGTGTGTGTGAAGAGGTTCGTGGGGATGATGCAGTTACCATGATTGAGCGCTCTGGGACCGTCCTGGTGGGCACGTCCTTCGGATCGTCGCTGCTGGAGTCCGGATGCGAGTTCTGTGGCGCATGCATCGATGTCTGCCCTGTAGGTGCACTGACAGAGCGCGACCACAAGTGGGACAAAGCGGTGAAGACCGTCAAGACCACTTGCCCGCACTGCTCCGTTGGTTGCCAGATCAACCTAGAAGTGGATTCGCGCGGAAGCGTCATCCGTTCCATAGGCGATTGGGATTCCCCCGTCAGCGTTGGCCAACTCTGCTACATGGGCAAGTTCGGCAACGAGTTCGTGAACAAGCCGGACCGCATCAAGACTCCCATGATCAAGAAACATGGCGAGTTGGTTGAGACATCCTGGGAAGAAGCGCTAAGCATCATCGCATCGCGTCTCCCCGACTACAAAGGCGATGCATTCTCGCTGTTGGTGACACCACGAGCCACTAATGAGCAGGCATACATGGCGGGCAAGTTTGCGCGCTCAGTCATGGGAACGAACAACGTAGACCTCTCCATCGACCATCGTGTGGAGCTTGTCGAGCCCCTGGGCCGTCGACTTGGCAACATGGCCGCAACAGGCACAGTGACCGAGCTTGAGGACGCAGGCTGCGTCCTTGTTGTGAACAGCAACACTACGGAAGAGCACAACGTCGCAGCGATACCCATCAAGAAGGGCCACAAGAAGGGCAACAAGCTCATCGTCGTGGATACACGCGAGGTTGAACTGACCCGGTACGCCGATCTCTGGCTGCGACCATTCCCAGGCACGGAGAACACACTGGTTGGCGGTATGTTGAAGGTCATCCTTTATGAGGATTTGCAGGATGCTGACTTCATTGCCAGTAAGACCGAAAACCTGGATGAGTTGAAAGCATCATTCGCGGCATATAACCTGGACGGGGTGGCTGAGACCACCGGTGTCCCTGCCGAAAAGATTACTGCAGCCGCCCGGTACTTCGCAGGCGGAAGTTCAGCGGCCATCGTGTACGCGCTCGACAACATCGCAGCCGAAGCGCGAACGCCGCTAACGGAATCACTCATCAACCTGGCACTGGTCACCGGCAACGTAGGGGTGCCTAATGCTGGCCTGTTCCCCCTGCGTCCAGGCGCAAACAGCCAGGGTGCTCTAGATGTCGGCTGCTCCCCGGCATACATGCCCGGCCAAGTTGCTGTTGAGGGTGCCCCGGGCCTCACCGCACCTGCCTCGCTTGAGGGAATGGTTGCCGGCACGGTCAAGGCCGCGATGGTGGTTGGTGACAGCCCGCTGTTCACAGCCGAGGCGATACACGCCCTTTCACACACTGAATTCCTCGTCGTTCAAGACCTGTTCCTGAACGACCTTGCTCAGTCTGCCGATGTGGTGCTGCCCATGACCTCCTTTGCGGAGGACGATGGCACAGTGACCAACCTGGACCGCTGGGTGCAGTCGCGACGCGCGGCCATCGAGGCCCCCGGCGAGGCACGGCCAAGCACGTACACTTTCGCAGAGCTTGCACGAAGCATGGGCGTCTCCGACTTCGGTGGCGATGACCCCACGGCGATACTCGCCGAGATCGCTAACAAGGTTCCGGCGTACGCTGCCATCAACCAGGAGTCGCTGGAAGACGAAAGTGTGCAGTCGCCATCGCCTGAAATCATGAAAGTAGCCCTCACAACACTGCCTGAAGAGGCATCACGTGGCGCTGCAGACAATGAGTTCCCATTCCTCTTCGCACCTGGCCGCGTGTTGGCCATGCCCGGCGAAGAGATCGAGATTATCCGGAGCAATGGCAAGAATGCCATTCGCCGTGAAGACGCGTTAGAAATGCACCCAGAGGATGCTGCTTCCCTGGGTGTTACACCAGGGGAGATAATAGAAGTAGCAACTTTCACACACCGCATCCGTGGTATGGCCAGAACGACAGGCACGCTGAGAGGCGTGATTGCTGCAACAGTGCTCTTTGGAGAGCTTGCAACGGCCCTGGATGCCAGCGGTGATTGTGACCCCATGTTGAGAGTACCCGGGCTGCATATTATGCCTGTTCGGGTGGAGAAGGTCCCAAGCTAAGAGCCCAAGTCAATAAAAGGAGTGACCAACCATCGTGCAGCAACCATCCCCAACGTCTATAGACCGTACAGCAAAACTTTCTAGAGCCCGGGTAGCCAAAAGAGAACAATGCGCAGATGACCTCTTTAAGTTGTGGCTTGAACCGGAGGTACCGTTCCCTGCGTTCAAGCCCGGCCAGTATTGCACCATCGGCGTCAACGGCATCGAACGTGCATACTCGATATCATCTTCACCTGACGAGAAATGGCTTGAGCTCTTCGTCGAGTTGGTGTCAGAGGGCGAGTTGACGCCACTGTTGTGGAAGCTCGCCATCGACGAAACTGTGTCCATCCGACCCCGCGCCAAGGGTGTCTTTGTCCTGTCGCCCAAGTTCCAGAGCCATTTCATGGTTTCTACAGTGACGGGCGTCGTTCCTTTTGTAAGCATCCTCCGCGACTACTTCCATAAGGGCGAGACCGGCCACAAGTTCTATGTCATCGAGGGCGCAAGCTATCCCGGCGAGTTCGGCTACGACGATGAACTTGCACGGATGGCGGCGGACCACCCGGACACCGTGAAGTTCGTGGCCACTGTGAGCAGGCCCACAGAAGAAAAGAGCAAGGACTGGACCGGCGAAACCGGCCGAGCCAACACCGTCGTGGGCAAATACCTGAAAGAGTTCAACGTGGACCCTGCCAATACCCTGATCTATGCCTGCGGACACCCCGGCATGATTGAGGACGTTGGCGTTGTAGCCAAGGAAAAAGGGTTCGCTTTCACTGAAGAGAGGTTCTGGGTCTAACTCAGAATAGCTGAAACCATGGAAACTAACGTCATCGTCGCCACCAAAGAGCATTTCGAAGACCTGGTGGCGATGGTGGCAGCGTTCAGGGGCGTGCTCAAGCGCACGACTCCTTTCGACGCCGACATTCGAGAGAGCCTAGAACAGCTGCGTGGCCAGGAGAACAGGGAGTTCTTCGTCGCGCAGGATGAAGCGGGCAACAGCCTTGGCTACATCGAGCAGCGTTACGAGTACTCGCTGTGGCTCTCCGGCAACGAGGCCCGCCTGGAGAACATCTTCGTGTGGCCGGAATACCGGAGAGCAGGCGTAGCATCAGCGCTCATCGAGTTTGCCATTGAGAGGGCTGCTGCCAGAGGCTGTCGCGACATCACCCTTGAGACGAACGAGATGAACACTGCTTCTGTTGCGCTGTATGTTAAGCACGGGTTCTCCAACGGGACCTCACGGTACAAAGACGGAAAGCATCTCTGGTTTACCAGGAGCATTTAGAGCCAAGTATTGGGCTGGGTTTAGTGCTCCGCCCTGGCTTGCCGGTCATGTTTGTGTCGTGTAAGATAGACAGGTTGTAACGAAACTTACTTATAGCTAGAGGAACCATCATGGACGCCCATCATCTTGTAGAACTCAAAAAGAACCGAAACATCCCGGAGTTTCGGGCAGGCGATACTGTTCAGGTGAACTATCGGGTCACTGAAGGCGAACGTTCCAGGATTCAGCCCTTCATTGGCGTGGTAATCAGGCGCACCGGAGGCACCAGCCCCGCTGCTTGCTTCACCGTTCGGCATATTGCCAAAGGGTTTGGTGTTGAGCGTACGTTCCCTATCTACTCCCCCCACGTTGATTCAGTGCTTATCCAACGCTATGGCAAGGTTCGCCGTGCCAAGCTTTTTTACCTGCGAAACCTCTCCGGCAGGGCTGCTCGTATCAAGGAGTTGACTGTCGTTCCCGAGTGGCGCAAAGCCAGCGCGGCTCTTGCTCCCCTGGAAGATGTAGTTGAGCCAGAAGAAGAGCTTGAGGCCGTTGAGGAAGTAGCGGAAGAGCCCGTAGCTGAGGTTGCCGCTGAAGAAGCTGCCGTTGAAGCCACAGAGACTACTGAAGCCGAAGCTACAACCGATGAGGCCCCTGCTGCAGAAGCTGCTGTTGCGCCAGAAGCCGAAGCGGACGAACCTGTTGCTGAAGTTGCTACCGAAGAACCCGTAGCAGAAGAAGCTGCTGCCGAGGAACCACCTGCTGAAGTACCCACTGGCGAGCCTGAAGAGGCACCGGCTGAGGAAGCTCCTGCTGCAGAAGAACCGGAAGCCACGGAAGAAGAGCCCAAGGCGTAGCCTTTCACAAGAAACCCCCAGTCTGGGGTAAGGTGATGTGCAATGGCTGCTCAAGCCGAGCGGCTGTCAGATTCAAAGCCCCAGTTTGCGGAAATCGCCGTTGATGCTCAGGTCGGCCCAGACCGTACATTTACCTATCGCATTCCTTCTAACGTAACCCTCCGCCCGGGCCACGCTGTCTGGGTTCCCCTTCTCTCACGTAAAGTTGCTGGCGTCGTGTTTGCCCTTTCGGAGACCTCAGAGATAGAGGGCATCCGTGCAGTGTCCGGCCTACAGGATTCAGACCCCGTGCTTACCCCCCATCAGATGGAGCTCGCTCGATGGCTCAGCATAGAGACCCAATGCAGCCTCTATGAAGCAGCCTTGCTTATGCTTCCGTACGACTATCGACGTCGCTTGTCGTCGTACATCGGCCTGGCCTCCGCGCCCCCTGAACCTTCTGACGATCAACCAGCAGTGCAACCCCAAGAAGAGCGAATCCTGGAGGTTCTGAAGCAAAGAGGCCCAACAGAGCAAGAACGGCTGCAACGTGCTGTCACTGGCCCTGCAGCCGCTGCGCTCAAGCGACTGATTCGAGCAGGCCTCGTATGGCAGGAATGGCAATGGGGCAGACCCCGCGCAAGGCCTCTGTATGCCGAGCAACTTCACCTCACCGTTCCCGAAGATGATGCAGGCGAAGCCGAAGAATCCCTGAAGAACGCACCCAGGCAACGCGCATTGCTCATGCATCTCATGGCAGAGGGCGTTGTGGACGCAGCCCAAGCCCGTAAGGAGTTCGGCCCGTCATCCGTCCTTGCTATTCGAAAACGAGGTTTTGCATCTATCGAACAACTGCGGCAGGTGCGAGACCCACTCGCCGGTAGCGATTTCGCCCTGGAACCCCCGCTTTTCCTCACAGAGAGTCAAGCGATAGCGGTTGAAGCTATAGAGGCCGATGTTGCCAGCGATTCCTCTCAGACCTTCCTCCTGCAGGGCCCAACGGGCAGTGGCAAGACAGAGGTGTACCTGCGTGCCCTTGCTGCGTGTATCGCTGGTGGCAAGCGAGGGATCATGCTGGCTCCGGAGATATCGCTGACACCCCAGCTCATCGCCCGATTGGAGGGTCGCTTCCCCGGCAGGGTCGGTCTTCTGCACAGCGGCCTGACCCCCGGGCAGCAGTACGACACGTGGTGGCGAATCCGTCAGGGTGAATTCGATGTTGTCCTGGGGTCTCGAAGTACGGTGTTCGTGCCCCAACCGGACGTCGGCCTCATCATCCTGGACGAGGAGCATGAGTGGACGTACAAGCAGGCGGACGCCGTGCCACGCTACCACGCTCGCGCTGTCGCACAGAAGCTTGGCGACCTCATCGGCGCAACGGTGGTGTTGGGTAGCGCTACGCCAGACGTTGTCAGCTACTATGGCGCGCTCCGAACCGACTACCAACTCCTGACGCTTCCGAACCGGGTTCGGCCTGGGCCCGATATGCTGCCCGTCGTAACAGACATGGCTGAAGTGGAAGTGGTGGACATGCGGGAGGAGCTGAAGGCCGGTGTCCGCAGCATCTTCAGTAGAGCGCTGAGCGATGCGCTGTCGGAGACCCTGGGGCATGGCCAACAGGCGATCCTCTTCCTCAACCGACGTGGCTCAGCCGGGACCGTGCAGTGTCGGGATTGCGGCCACGTGCTGCGGTGTCGACGGTGCGAGACGCCCCTGACCTACCACTCAGAAGGCGATCGACTCATATGCCACCAGTGTGGTCGAAAGCATCGCAACGTGACCAACTGCACTCAATGCCGCAGCGGGCACATCCGCTTCCTTGGCTTGGGCACACAGAAAGTCGTCCAGGAGGTGGAGCGTGAATTCGGCGTGCAGGCGCTCCGGTGGGATCGGGACTCCTCGCGAGAACGCGGCGCCCATGATGAGATACTTGGCAGCTTTACCAGGGGCGAGGCTCAGGTGTTGGTGGGAACTCAGATGGTGGCCCAGGGACTGCATCTCCCCAACGTGACCCTGGTTGGAGTGGTCCTGGCTGACCTTGGTCTACACTTGCCCGACTTCCGAGCGGGGGAGCGTGCCTTTCAGCTGCTGTGCCAGGTGGCGGGCCGCGCCGGACGTGGTGACGATCCTGGCCGCGTCGTCGTTCAGACATACACCCCTGACAACTATGCGATACAGGCCGGCGCTCGACAGGATTACAAGGCATTCTACGAGGTTGAAGCACAACTTCGACGTGAGCACCACAACCCGCCCTTCACTCGTCTGATGCGATTCCTCTATCAGCACACCAACCCCGTTTACGCAGAGCGGGAAGCCCATAGGTTGGCCTTCACGCTGCGGGAGGCTCAAGAAGGTCAGGGGCTTTCAGAGGTTGAGGTCGAAGTCGTCGGCCCTGCGCCGGCATTCCCTGCTCGTGTACGAGGTCGCTATCGGTGGCAGGTGCTGCTGCGCGTAACGCCTTCGCCCGCCGTTGAGATACCTGCATTGCTGGCGTCCTTGGCCGTCCCACCAACGTGGGCCGTGGACGTAGACCCTGTAACGCTGGTGTAGTTACCCTCCCGCCCCTTTGCCCTGTACTCCCCCTCTGCTATGCTGTCCCTACACCCCAAAGTAGGACAGCTATGTACGTCATTGGTACCGCAGGCCACGTCGACCACGGCAAATCCTCCCTGGTCAAAGCCCTCACCGGCATCGATCCGGACCGACTCCAGGAGGAGAAAGACCGGGAGATGACCATTGAGCTTGGCTTTGCATGGCTCACCCTCCCCAGCGGTCGCGAGATCAGCGTTGTCGATGTCCCCGGCCACGAGCGCTTCATCAAAAACATGCTGGCAGGCGTTGGCGGTGTCGACCTGGCAATGCTCATCGTCGCGGCGGACGAGTCGGTTATGCCTCAGACTCGTGAGCACTTAGCCATCCTGGACCTCCTACAAGTCAAACGAGGGCTGGTTGTGCTGACCAAATCGGACACCGTGGATCAAGACTGGATAGATCTGGTGAAAATCGAGGTGGAGGATGTACTTCAGGGCACAAGCCTTGAGGGCGCTCCCATGGCTCAGGTCTCGGCCATCACCGGCCAGGGCATGCCGGAGCTCCTAGCGCAACTCGATTCAATGCTGGGCGAGACCACTCGGCGTGAAGACCTTGGGCGACCTCGACTCGCCGTAGACCGCAGCTTCGTCATGACAGGGTTCGGCACTGTGGTGACCGGCACCCTCCTCGATGGGTCGTTGGCAATAGGCCAGGAGGTCGAACTCGTTCCTTCAGGCCTGAAGCGTCGCATTCGAGGATTGCAGAGCCACCAGCAGAAGGTGGAGAGCATTGGCCCGGGCAATCGCGTAGCCGTGAACCTTGCCAACACCACCCAGGACGAGGCTGAGCGAGGCCAGGTTCTCACGATGCCAGGTTGGTTGCGACCGACCCGCATTGTGGACGTGCGCATCCGCATGATTCCAAGTGCGCCGAACCCGATCAAACACAACCTTGGCGTCACGTTCTACACCGGCACCAGCGAGAGCTTCGCCCGTGTTCGATTATTGGATGTTGCTGAGCTCAAACCTGGTCAGGAGGGTTGGGCGCAGATTCATCTTGCCGAGCCACTGGCGATGGTCAAAGGCGATTACTTTGTGCTGCGTTCATCGCAGTGGACCCTCGGCGGCGGGCAGGTCATAGACCCGGATCCATCGCGACACCGTCGATTCCAGCAGGGCGTCCTGGAGAAGCTAGAGGTTATGGCCGAAGGTTCGCCGGAAAATTTGCTGCTGAAGGCACTTGAGACGGCTGAGCCAGCCGGACTCACGGCCCTTGGTCGCACTGCCAACCTGGCAGCAGATCAAACCATCGAACTGGTTACCTCCCTCGTGGAATCTGGAGACGTCATCGTATTGGGCAGTGACGTCACAGACAGAAACACCATGGTCATGACCACAGTAGGCTGGGCGCGGCTAATGAGCCAGATTGATACCACGGTGCAGGCGTATCATGAGGCCAACCCGCTACGAACTGGCCTCTCCAGAGAAGAGCTGCGGAACCGTCTCAAGCTCTCACAAGCTGTCTTTACAAGCGTCCTATCACTGTTGGCAGAGCAGGGTGTGATCGTTGAGGCCGGGTCTGCCGTGCGCTCGCCCGACCATGAAGTGACGCTTTCTCTGGAGCAGGAGAAGTCGGCGTCAGGGTACGTTGCTGCTTTGGAACGCGACCCTTACTCGCCACCCACGGACAACGCCCTCGATCCCGCATTGTTGGCTGTCTTGACCGAGCGTGGCAATGTCGTGCGAATCAATGACTCCATCGTGTTCGCTACGTCGGCGTACTCAGAGATGCTTGGACGTATCGTCGATCACCTCCAGACGAAGGGAGCCATCACCGTGGCCGATGTCCGTGACGCCTTTGGCACATCCCGCAAGTATGCGCTGCCTCTGTTGGAGTACCTCGATCAGCAGAAAATTACCAGGCGCAACGGCGACGAGCGAGTGCTCCTGCGCGCCCCTGGCACTGACGCATAAAGGATATCATTGAGCCGTTCATCCTGAGCCTGTCGAAGGGCGCGGCGAAAAGCCGAAGGACTGACAATGAGTGAACCGTCTCGCATCCTTGACCATCTAGCAACTCAGCCTCCAACGCACATTTATGGCGTCGATTTCAGCGGCGCTGTAGACGCAGGCAAGCACATCTGGGTTTCGGAGGGCACGGTCGTCGATCGCTGCCTCACCATCACTGATTGCCGCTCAGCGTCTGACTTCCTTAAGGTGTCACCAGCTCGCGATGTGACGTTCCCGGCCCTTGTAGTGTTCATTGCCAGCCTTCGCGATGCCGCCCTGGGTTTCGATTTCCCCTTCGGTCTGCCTGCCTCAATGGTGGATGAGGACTCATGGTCTGCGTTTGTTGCTGCGTTTCCATCGCGTTACCCGACCCTCGTCGACTTCGACCATGACTGCCACGCTGCTTCCGGCGGCAAAGAGTGGAAGCGCCTCTGCGACGTTGAGACCAGAGCGCCATTCTCGCCGTACAACCGCCGTGTGATATCCCAGACCTACTACGGTATACGTGACCTGCTCCATCCGTTGCAGAAAGCTGGTCAGGCCAACTTTCTGCCCATTCACCATGTTGGCGGGAACGTACCGTGGCTGTTAGAAGTCTGCCCCGCTGGTGCGCTCAAGGACGCCGAGTTGTATAAACCGCCATACAAAGGACGTACGCCCGCGCACAAGGATGCCCGGAATCGCATCTTGGAATCGCTGGAAAATGACAGTTCTGTACAGGTCGTTTCGTGTGCCCTGCGTGATACCATCCTGTCCAATGCTCCGGGTGACGCTCTGGACAGCGTTGTAGCGGCAGCCGTGACAGCCAGAATCGTCGGCAATCCTGACAGCATCGAGGCAAAATCCGGCGAACCGTACGACTTCGAAGGCTGCATTTATGTCTAGGGACTGTATTAGTCGCGGAAGATGCCTCCATGTTTTGGCGTTGAAGGAGCCAATGAAAATCAAGGCCGTAAAGGGAACAAAAAATGGCCCTTGACCTCTACCAGACAGCAGCACAGCTTGATGCCGCCACGGCCCATGTGGGTAACCGTGGCGATGAGCGGGCGCGAAACATGGACATCGCACTGGCGACGCTTCGTGGTGCCGATGCCGCTACGTTGAACGCACGGGTGGATGCTGCACAAGGGACTCTGGCCTTTCTTCCGGCTGAGGCGGTGGAAGACCCAGGCGTGACCCATTCGCCCGGCCCTCTACCCGATGACTTCACTGTGCTGGCGGTAGATGGCTCTCACATCGATGTGAACAGGCACCTACCCCTACGCTGCTCGCTCATCAACATCGGTGGCTGCCGATTGACCTACGGCGCAGCCCCGAACGCCCACATGTTCAGTAAGCCAAGCCTCCGCACCAGCGACACCGACCTCTATCTCGCTGACCCGGCATCGTCGGCGTCACGCCAACCGGTTGAAGGTGCATTGATGGGACTTGTGCGTGCCGTGCAGGAGGCCGATGCCCTTGCCGATGCAGTTGAGGAAGCAGGCAGCGACTTGCCCACCCTTGCCCTAATCGATGGCACGCTGGTGCTGTGGGAGCTTGGCGGAGACCGCTACCCGGCGTATGTTCGCTCGCAGTTGATGGGCAACGGCATGCTGGCTGCGTTGGGTCGTCTGAGGACGATGGCGCAACAAAGGACCGTTGCTGCTGCTTCCTACATCAGCCTGCCCAACAGCTCCGAGGTGTCTAACCTGCTGCGACTCGCCCTCTGCGATTACGATCCGATGGGCGATTGCCAGCGGCATTGCCGCGCGTTCATCCCGGGTGACCGACATTGCGATGCGGTCAACGAGTTCACGGATCGGGACCTATTTTCCCGAACATTGGCACCTGGTGAACGGTCAGCCTTGTTTGCCAGTCGATCTTCTGTGGTGCGCGACTCCTATGGAGATCATCGCGTGCACTTCTTTTATGTCAACGTGGAGGAAGAGATAGGCCGGGTGGAAGTGCCTGCCTGGGTGGCTGATAGCCCGGAGTTGTTAGAGCTGACCCACACCCTGGTTGTCGATAACGCGAGACGTGGCGACGGCTATCCCGTGGTGCTGCAGGAGGCCCACGAGCAGGCTGTGGTCACCGGCGCAGATCGTGAAGCCTTTGCAGCAATGGTTGAGCGCGCCCTAGAGGGCCAACGACTGCCGGTGTACACTTCGCAGAAGCAGCGCTCCAAGCGAATGCGCTACGTGTAAATAGTGAATGAGAGAACTGATTGACCACCAATAACCAAGAACCAAACCGTATCGCCGAAGTCGTGGAGACCACCACCACCGGCTTTACTGCGCAATGCTATGAACTGTACGGCGCGCCTGCGTTGGGCAGCCTGGTACGTGTTGGCGACCCCGCTGTGTACGCCGTCGTCCACAATGTGACCACGGCGGCGTTGGATCTGGGTAGGCGCGTCATGGCGCGGGGCGCGTCGGAGGCCACGGAAGAGGCTGTGTACCACAACAACCCGCAGATCTCCCGGCTGCTAGCCACGCACATCGAGGCGTTGGTGGTAGGGCATGATGTTGGTGATGCTACCAAGTACCGGCTCCCCTCATCGCCACCACGCATCCACGGCTTCGTGTACTGCTGCGATGCAAACGAGATTGCTGCGTTCACCGATGGCCTGGATTACCTGCACCTGCTGACGTCGGCGTCCACACCGGCCATCGACGAGGTCATCGCCGCGAATCTACGGCTGGCTGCCGAAAGCCACTCGGACCCAGACGCCTTCCGGATACGCGCGGGGAAAGCCCTTGCGGCTGAGCTTGCAAGCGACATCGCGCGATTGAACGCCATCTTACGAGGCATTTCATGAGCACAAACGGCAATCAGAGCGACCCCGGAAAGCTCATGGGTGGAACACCCTTGGGTACCGTCGTCGGTGGGTCCCTCTCGGAGGGCGTTGAGGTCAAGCTGAACGATGACGCATCTGTTGAGGACATACCCGTCGGTAGTTACGTGGTCATCCAGGGCGAAACGAAGCGGTTCTTCGGCATGGTCAACGAGGTAAAGCTCGCTGCCACAGACGCACGACTCCGCACCACGCCGGCCAACCTTACAGACCCCTTTGTAGCAGAGGTGCTTTCGGGCACGGCGGCGTACGGCACCATAACGGTGAGGCCTCGTTTGCTCCTCCCGATGATTGCAGGGTCTGATGTAGAGTTGGCCCCTGCTCGCACGGTGCCCGCCCACTTCGCCCGGGCATCCAAAGCCTCCGATGCCGACGTAGCACAGGTCTTTGGCGTGGAGGACGATAGGCACTTCGCGGTAGGCACGCCTCTAGACATGGAAGCTGTTGTCTGCCTTGACCTCAAAGCCTTCGTTGAGCGCTCCAACGGCGTGTTCGGCAAGAGTGGCACCGGCAAGAGCTTCCTAACCCGGTTGCTGCTCATCGGTGTCTTGCAGAGCCGCTTGTCCTCGCTGCTCATCTTCGATATGCACGATGAGTATGGCTGGGCTGGCAGTGACGCTGAGCGAGGTCGACAGGTGAAAGGGTTGAAGCAGCTGTTCCCGGCGCAGGTTGCGGTCTTTGCCCTTGACGCCGAGAAGTCGATGGGCAGGCCGGTGAAGCCTGACGTTATGGTGGAAATCGGGTACGGCGATATAGAACCTGAAGACATCATGGTGCTGCGGGAGACCCTCAACATCTCGGAGGTTGCCGCTGAATCCTCGTATTCACTGGAACGACACTTCGGCAAGGGTAAGTGGCTCAAAGCCTTCCTCGAGTTGGAGGGTCGTGATGCCATCTTTGAGCTTGCAAACGATATCAACATCAACACCTCCGCGCTGGCCAGCTTCCATAGTCGGCTGACCAACCGTTTCGCCCGACTTCCCTTTCTGGTGGAGAAGCCATCACAGGACTCAGTGCAGGCGCTGATGGATCAGCTTGATAAAGGTAACCACGTGGTGTTGGAGTTCGGGCGTTACGGCGACGATGTTCCTGCCTACATGCTGGTAGCGAACCTACTGACTCGCCGCATCTACGCTCGCTATCGAGACCGCCAGATGACTGAGTCGGTAGAGAACGGAAAGAGCACCACGCCCCTTTCCATCGTGATCGAGGAGGCCCACCGCTTCCTCAGCCCTGCCGTGGCGTCACAGTCCACCTTCGGCATCATCGCTCGGGAGATGCGCAAGTACAACGTGACGCTGCTGGTGGTTGACCAGCGGCCCAGCGGCATAGACCCGGAGGTGATGAGTCAGATAGCCACCAAGGTCTGCTGTCTGCTGGACGACGATCGCGATGTCGATGCGGTGATGACCGGCACGTCCGGCAGTCGAGAGCTTCGTTCGGTGCTTGCGGGGCTGGAATCGCGACAGCAGGCGCTGATCTTCGGCAACGCCGTGCCCATCCCTGTGGCTGTGCGCATCCGCGACTACGGCACCACCGACTCCTACGACTCCCTCATGCGGACGGCGAGCCGTCGTTCTGCGGGGAAGAAGACAGCTACTTCTATTGAAGATACGCCTTCACCCTCCGACCGCAGTGAGCCTGCCGAACCACAGGCAGCCGCTGGCCGCAAAGACGATGAGGACGAACTGTTCGGGTAGATCTAAGGACTACGAGGATTACTGGAACCCTTCAGTGTTTAGACCTCATACCTTCGAGTCTTTAGCTTCCACGAGTTATTTCCATGAATTTGAGTACACTGTTCTCATGGAACAAAGCACATACGAAGCAGCCAGTCAGTTCTTTGACGGCGCCGCCGACCGGCTGGGGTTATCCGACAGCCTCCGTGAGATGCTGAAACGACCCTGGCGAGAACGCAGGTTCAGATACCTGTGCGCATGGACGACGGCCATATTCAGGTGTTAACCGGATACAGGGTGCAGCACAACGGTGCTCGTGGGCCGTATAAAGGCGGTGTGCGCTATCACCAGAATGCAGACATCGAAGAGGTACGGGCCCTTGCATCACTGATGACCTGGAAGACTGCACTGGTTGACCTCCCCTTCGGTGGAGCCAAGGGCGGCGTTCAGGTTGATCCAAGGCTGCTTTCAAACAGCGAGCTCAATCGACTCACCAGACGCTACACTCAGAGCATCGACCACCTGATTGCGCCCAACAGTGACATCCCTGCTCCTGACCTGGGAACGAACGCTCAGACCATGGCGTGGATTATGGATGCCTATGGGCAACTGCACGGGCACTCTCCAGCCATCGTGACCGGGAAGCCGGTTGAGATGGGGGGGGGTCCCTTGGGCGAGAGGCCGCAACCGGCAGGGGAGCTGCGTACATACTCCAGGAAGCCTCCAAAGACGTGTCACTGAACATCCAGGGAGCCAAGGTAGTGGTACAGGGGTTCGGCAATGCCGGCTCCTGGACCGCCCGTCTCATGCACGACATGGGCTGCAAGATCGTTGGCGTCAGCGACGTTAACGGCGGAGTGTACAACGCCAGAGGTCTGGATATTGACCGATTAGTTGAGTATCAGAAGACCTCTGGCGGAATTTCGGAATTCGTCGGCAGCGAAGGAACATCGAACCAGGAGCTTTTAGAGTTGGACTGCGACGTGCTGGTCCCTGCAGCCATCGACAACGTAATCACCGAACACAATGCTGGCAACATCAAGGCGAAGCTGATACTGGAAGTAGCCAACCACCCGATCACGCCCGGCGCTGACCGCATTTTGAACGAAGCCGGGGTCACTATTCTGCCGGACATTCTGGTGAACGCTGGTGGAGTCATCGTGTCCTATTTTGAGTGGACCCAGAACATTCAGGAGTTCCATTGGGAAGAGGATCGAGTCAACGAGGAGCTCAAGAGGAAAATTCTGCTGCCGTACCATGCAGTGCAATCGAGGGCTGTCAAAGAAGGTATCACCCATCGTCAGGCGTCGTTTGAGATTGGCATTCTACGGGTCGCACGGGTCGTGGAGCTTCGCGGTTTCGTATAGACCCGCGCATCGCCTCGGCTACGTGGCGTGGGCTGATTTTCTAGAACGACACTCAGGTTCCTCACTGGTGCAGGTCTTGCCCCGCCCAGGTATACTTCTCCTACTAAACAACCATTGAGGAGCTACCTATGCCAGATCGACTACCCAGACTTGAAGGAAAAGTTGCCATCATCACCGGAGCGGGCACCATCGGTCCCGGCGTTGGCAACGGTAAGGCCACAGCCGTCTTGTTCGCCCGTGAGGGTGCCAAGGTGTTGCTGGTGGACATTGTGCTTGAAGCCGCAGAAGAAACGCTGAAGATGGTCCTCGCAGAGGGCGGAGAAGCATCCACGTTGCAGGCTGACGTCTCCAACGCAAAAGAGTGCGACAACATGGTGGAGACGTGCGTCGAGCGCTACGGCCGAGTGGACATCCTGGTCAACAACGTGGGCATCTCCTCGAAGGGCGATGCTCTGACCCTGGACGAAGCCGAGTGGGACAACGTCATGGA
>JAPYRQ010000050.1 GCA_029936935.1 Dehalococcoidia bacterium
CATCCGCACCGTCCTGATTGCAATCGGGATATTCACTGCGTCCACAATGCCGATGATGCTGATATTGCCCGGAAACTCGGTGCTTGCGTATTCAGCGATGGTAGGGTTCGGCATCGGTGGGTTTATCGGAACCCAGCAGTTGGTGTGGCCAGCCTACTTCGGGCGTAGCCATCTGGGAGCCATCGCCGGCATCGTCAGACCCTTCGCTACAGGCGTGAACGCCGCCGGGCCGCTGCTGATGGCCCAGAGCTTTGACCGCACCGGAGGCTATGGGTTTGGGCTGGCAGGCATGACGATATCCTGGGTGGTCTGTGCAGGGGCGATGGTTCTTGCCAAACCGATGAAGGCACTGACACCCGACGAGACGGCGTCTCAACCTTCACAGGAGAACAAGCCAGTCTAACTCGCTAGCTGAGCTTCCAGGCTTCTTGCGCGGTCTTGCCGAAGGCCCATTCTCTGTCTTCCTGGCTCTTAAATGCCGCATGCTCCAACACGCCTGTGAGGGAGTTCCTGTAACCCTCTCGAGCGGCCGACGGCGGAAAATCGCTGCCCCACATCATGCGCTTGGGCCCGAAAGCCTCGTAGGCCATCTCCAACGCTGGCGGTATCGATTCAAACCCCAGCTGGTTGGCGAGCCGCGCTGGCCGCTCGCTGAACTCCCCAAGCCCGCCAAACTTGATGTAAGTGTTGGGTCGAGCGGCCAGTTCCAGACCCTTCTTGTAGTTGTCATACGGAGCAACGACAGAACCAGGGCTCCTAGGCGCGTACATGCCGCAGAGGTGCTCAAGGACCACGGTGCAATCAGCTGGAAGTCCCTTGATGAGAGTCTGGAACTCCGAATCAGCTGAATTGACGGTGTCCACAAGGAACACGCTGATCCCCAGGCCTAGCTCACATGCCTTCTTCCAAATCGCCAGAGGGTCGTTGCCTGGCGAACGGTCGCCGGGTTGCAGTCGGATGCCGCAGACGCCATCGGTCTTGGCTAGCTGTTCCAGGGTGGTGAGGGCATCGGGGGCGGCCACGTCTACGCCGACGATGGCGCTGAACCGCCCGGGGAACCGCTCGATCGACTCGATCAAGTATGAGTTGTCGACCATCCCTTTGTGTTGCGTGAGCACGGCATGCTGGACATCGCTCTGGTTCATGCCGTACAGCAGCATCTCCACCGGTTCAAACCAACTGGTTCCAGCGTGGCAATGGGTGTCAACAACGTACATACTCTGCCCCCTTGAAGTTTGGCAAAACCTATCACCCCTGCGCCCTATGGTCAAACGAGACTGGGGTTGCATCGACCATTCAAATATCACGCGTCACACCTGCAGAAGCTGGTGCCCAGGGGGAGGTACAACCCATTCTGGATTCCGGCCTTCGCCGGAACGACGAGAATATTTTGAATCCTCACCTAGTGGTAATGGCGTTGACCGCCCTAGGGTCAGGTGCTAGCCTACGGGGCTATTGAGCCAACATTCTACGGGGGGGCTGCGATGAGTGAGTTGAAGGTAGAGGGCGTGACCCAATGGTCCATGCCCGTGAACGACCTTGATGAGTCCGAAAGGTTCTTCGGCGACCTGCTGGGCTTCAACCTCAGGGGTCGGCTGGGCACCTCTGGCATGACCTGCGTGAGCGTGGGCGATAACGATATTCTCCTCTGCCAACGCGAGACCCCTGTGGACTCTGAGCGAGCGGGAGAAGGCACAGTCCACCACTCGTTCACCGTAAGCCCTGAGACCTTTGAGCGGGCCTGCAAGGTGTTTTACGAGCAGAAGGTCGACGTCTCCGGGCTGGTCTACCGCGCCCAGGGATTCTTCACTGGCAGGGAACTCTATTTCTTCGACCCCAGTTGGAACAGGCTTGAACTGCGAGACCCTACCTGGGTGAAGGGAATGCCTGAACCCCCATTTGAGGAGATTGCCAAAGCGTGAGTACGAGTCAGGATCCAATCGCGAAAAAAGCGGAAGTGGCGGACTGGTTCAGAAGAGCCGCTCCAATCTACTTCTCCCCGTTCTTCAGCTACCCTGGAATGCGGCTGGTTGAACTCTCCGGTGTGAAGCCGAATGCCAAGGTCTTGGATATTTGTACGGGCGTTGGCGCTGTGCTGTTCCCCACTGCTGATGTAGTGGGGTTGGACGGCCACGTCACCGGCATAGACATTGCCGGGAAGATGGTTCAGGCAACGGCTACCAGAATCGTTATGAATGGGCTGTCAAATGCTCATGCCCAACAGATGGATGCCGAACGCCTGGAGTTCCCGGATGCGTCGTTTGACTACGTGATGTGTGGCTTTGGCCTCAGCTTCTTCCCGGACCTGACCCTGGCTCTCACAGAGATGCAGCGCGTGCTCAAACCCGGAGGCGTACTGGCAGTGAGTATGTGGGCCGAAGGCAACGAGCTGGCTGATGTTTATCGGAAGCTGGCTGACGATTTCAGGGTGCCGCACCCCGGCCTGGCGAGCAACCCGTTGAGGACAGCGGATGCGCTCAAAGATGCATTGCAGTCAGCAGGCTGTTCCGATGTCGCTACGACTGCCGAACAGGTCAAAGTCATCTTCGATAGCAAGCAGGAGTACTGGGCCCAGCGGATGCCCATTGAGCAGCTTGCCTCTGAGCAGTTGGCCGAAGACAGGCAGGGGCCATTCAGGCGAGCAGTCTTTGACCTCCTAGAAGACTTTATCTACGTGGATGGTGTGCACGAGGTTCGCAACGTGTTGTACGCTGTCGCCACCATTTCGAAGTAACCCGGCATTACTGAACATAACTACATATAAGGGCGGGAGCCCAAACGAAAGGGAGATCATGGACGTAAAAGCATTCAGTCATATCTATCTGCCATCCCGGAGCGCCGAGGAATCGATTGAGTTCTACACGAAAATATTGGGGTTCAAGCTCTTCCGGAAGTACAACATGAACGGCAGGTTGTCGGCATACGTTGAGCTGGGCGGAGTGCTGCTTGAGCTGACCGATGGTGCCACCAATACCCCGGACCAGGACGGGCGCACGGAGCCACGCATTGGACTGGAAGTGCCGGACATCAATGCCGCCATCGAGGAGTTGAAGGCCGCCGGCGTAGAGATTGCCCGTGGGCCCTGGGCCGCAATGACCTTCTGGGGAACGCAGGCCATGATTAAGGACCCCTCGGGTTACATCATCTCTCTTCGCGAGTGGCGCGCTCCTGATAGCCCCACCTACATGGATTGGAAGCCCGAACACGACAATGTGGAACGTCTGGACTAGTCACATAGGGGAGGATGAACAATGGGCTGGTCTGCATACCGTAAACCTGGTCTGACGCACCACCACTCGGTTCGCTCGTGGAAGGGCTATACACTGGTGACCGCGACAGCCGGGGATGCCACATACCTGCTGGACATGGACGGTCAGATCGTCCATCGGTGGTATTACCCTGACCTTCGAGTGTTCTACGCTCGACTGTTGCCGAACGGCAACCTGCTGGCGCTTGGCAACCACCCGGATGTCATGCCGACGATCACACCACCGGAGGCCAGAGGGCTGCCGCTCAACCAGCGGGCGCGATCTATGGGTGGCAACGGCTCCCAACTTGTGGAGTTCAACTGGGATGGCGAGCGCGTGTGGAGCTATGACAACGAGTGTATCCACCACGACTTCGTCCGGTTGGCGAACGGCAACACCATCATGCCGCAGTGGGTGGAGATGCCGGAGGACGCCGATAGGCTGGTGCAGGGCGGGCTGCGTGAACCCAGGAGCAAACGGCCTAAGCTCATCAGCGACGACTACATTGAGATTGACCCTACCGGCAAGGAAGTACGACGTGTCCACCTGTGGGAGTTGCTTGACCCTCGCCGTGACCCCATCTGCGTCCTGGAAGAACGGAACGAGTGGACACACACCAACAGCCTTGACCTGAACGTAGCCGACCATACGCTGCTATTTTCATGTCGAGATAACAGCCGTGTGGGCATCATCGATTGGTCGGATGGCAGCCTGAAGTGGAAGTACGGCGCACCGGAGATATTCCACCAGCACCACGCATCGTGGTTACCCAACGGCAACGTGCAGATCTTCGATAACGGCATGCACCGCCACGGGAATCCATACTCCCGCGTCGTTGAGGTGGACCCAAAAGACAGCAGCATCACCTGGCAGTACGCGGCGAAACCGCAGCAGCAGTTCTTCAGTGGGCACATCTCCGGGGCTGAGCGACAACCCAATGGCAACGTGCTGGTCTGCGAAGGCACGGCCGGTCGCGTGTTTGAGATCACGCCACAGGGCGAAGTTGTCTGGGAGTGGATAAGCCCCTTCATCACCATCCGACAGGGCGAGCCGAGGACATGGATTTTCAGAGCCCATCGGTATGGACCGGACGACCCCGCTTTGGCAGGGAGAGAGTTGGATGCCGGGAACCACAGGTCCATGAACAGGATGTTTGAGTTGGGCCGCTGGCCAAGACGATAACGTTTGGAGAAGGCTGAATCTGTGTTATAAAACACGCCTGTGTGACACCGTAAATGGTTGTTGCACGGGCGTGTTTGGTTTAATAAATTCAAGTGAGGTTCACCTACACGACGATTGCAAATGTTCCACCGCGCGGAACCATGGTTGAAGAACTGGAAGGCATCTATGAGGTGTTCCCGCTCCCCACGGATCAGATGACACTCCTGTCCATCTTTGGCGATTGCTTCGAGGAATGGGAGCATATCCACATTGGTACGCTGATTCAAGGGGCAGTGTGGGAGATACGACCGCCCATGAAACCCCACATCGGAGTGATGGACGGCTACGCTACCGTGGACTTTGAGGACTGGCACATGCACGTGTGTGTGGGCGAGCATACCGGTGCCTCGCCGGAGCTGGCCAAGATTCGCCGGACCTCTCGCGCAGAACTCTACCGGACGCTGACCAACGACGTGCCCACGGCCTGGGGACTCAGGTTGTTCAACGGAGTCGATCAGCAGCAGATTACCTTCTTCCTGCCCCACTCTTTCTTGACTGATGACCAGCAAGTATCCAAGGAGCCGGACTGGGAACGGTTGGGCTTATGGGACAGTTTGAGGCAGAAGTATCTCAGGTACGGTCCGGATCCTGTGGACCGGTCACTGGAGCGGTACATTCACGGGTAGCGCAACAGACGTTCACGCGATACCATGCGTTGCCAAGCGAGGGGAGGTGGAGTTATGAAGATTGTGCACCTGTACACCGGTGACGACGGCGAGTCCCATTTTGAGGATACTGAACTGGACATGCCATCGGATGCGCTTGGTGTATTGACCTCCGAGTTGCGCAGTGCAAAAGGGGCAATGTTCAACACCTGGCCGGCGGGGCATGATCTGGGTTGGCACCCCGCGCCAAGACGACAGTACGTCGCTATTCTGTCGGGTCGCGTTGAGTTTGAGATCGGCGATGGCACCAAGCGGCAGTTCGGCCCCGGCGACGTACTCCTGGCTGACGACACGACAGGTCGAGGGCATCAGACACGCGTTGTTGGTGACCAGCCTCGTAACGCGTTCGTCGTACCGCTTGCTGATTGACATAATCACGTAACCAAGGAACGATCATGGACGCAAATGTGCTCAAGGCACTGGAACACGACAAGCTGGTGGATTTCACCACCACAGGCAGGAAGAGCGGACAGGCCCGCAAGCTGGAGATAAGGCACCACGTCTTTGACGGCAAGGTGTACATCGCCGGACTAAAGGGCTTGAAGGGCTGGTACGCCAACCTGGTGGGTGACGCCAACTTTACACTCCACCTCAAACAGAGCATGCAGGTGGATGTCCCGGTGAAGGCTCGCTTGATCACCGACGGTGCGGAACGACGCATGCTGTTCCCGCTGGTGATTGAGAGCTACGCCAGTAATGAACTCACAATGGAGCATATTGATGAGTACATCGAGAGTGGCCACATCATTGAGGTCCAAGCCCGGTAGAACGCAGAACGGAGAAACGATATGCCCACCATTACACGAATGTATACAGGGGATGACGGCGAGTCTCACATCGAGGACATGAATCTGGCCGACCACCCGGAACTGGCTGCCGGGCTGAATGCAACGGACATATCATTCAAGAGCTATGAGCCCGGCCACTTCATCGATTGGCATCAGGGCCCCAAGCGCCAATTCGTCATCACGCTCTCTGGCCAGGGCGAAATCGGGCTCGGCGATGGGTCGACCCACGTGTTTGGGCCGGGTCACGTGAACCTGGTTGAGGACACGACGGGCCACGGGCACACCACGCGCGTTGTTGGGGACGTGCCACGCATCACCGCAACCATTCCCGTTGCGAACTGATGCATCTCACCGGCTAAATATTGTCTAATTGCAAGAATCGCGAGACAAACGAACACAAGGGGGAACAATGAACAAACTGGAAGTAGGAGAAGCACTGATCAGAGCACTGTCAGACGGACAGGACGCTGACTTCAGCGCACTTGCAGAAGCTGCATCTGAGGACTTGGTGCTTTCAACATTCATCAATGGTGATACTCAAGGACGTGAAGCAGCTTTAGAGATACTGCAGCGTTCACAGACAGGAGGAACGTACTCCAGAGCCATTGAGTGGAAGAAACCTGACGTAGACGCTACTCCCATGCGCGTTAAGGCTGTGCTTCCTGCGAATGCGCTGCCATCCGGTTTTACATGGGACATCTCTTTCAACGATGCGGGAGAGATAACGAAGATATTACAAAGCAACGTCCGTTCCTTTGATCCACCTCCGGCAACAGCCATTGAACTCACGGAAGGCATGGTGGACGCGCTGAATAACGCGATGGACAACGGCACCTCGACCATCGCGGCGTACGTGAATGAATATGGCCAGCCGAGCATGTCAGCAAGAGGCACAACCCAGGTGTTCAGCGATAATGAGATAGCAATGTGGGCAAGGAGTAGAGATACCGGAATGGCTAAAGCTATCCAACAAAACGCCAATGTCTTCCGTCTTCTATTATGCTCATGCGGGTAAGCCAAACTCCGGTAGCCTTCAGTTTCAAGGTACAGCACGGGTTGAAACAGACCAGGCAATCTGTGACCGGGTGTTTGAAGGTTCGCCGCCATTGGAACAGAGAGCGGATCCGGAGCGAAAAGGGTTGGCGATTATTGTTGAATTGGAAAGGGTAACCGGGATTTTCGCAAGGACGCGCTACAACGTGGTGAAGAACGTAGGTTAATGGCCGCAAACGAATCCTCATTACACCGCCAGTAGAGCCAAAAACTACAAACAGGCGTATGAGGATATAGCAATCGTTCTCAGGAGACTGACGACTTATGCAGATGGGACGTGGCCCTGGGAGTGGGGCCTTGGATAGGGCATACCGCGCTCGCGCTCGCGAGCGGGCTGCACGTTCCATGCAACTGCCAATACAGGACGCCCGTGGGCAGTGGCAGGGACATCACACCGATGATGAGGTGGAACTCAACGGTGCCAGCGGCGCGGGTGGCGGGTATGTTGGGATATACGGAGGCTTGATAGCGGCGATAGTGGGTGTGGTCACCGCGGACAAGACGCTGTTCATGTCAACGCTGCTTGGCATAGCGGTAGTAGGCTTTGTCTACGGCGTGCTCTCTGGTGGTGCAAGTGGGAGAGGAATGAAAGCCTCTCTGGGGAATTCCCTCTTGTACGGCACCCTATTCAGCTTTCTGGCCTTCATAGTGTCAGTCATTGTGAGCATTATGGTGATGGTGCCTGTTTTGATGGTCTTCATAGCGGTGGGCATTGGCCGCTACGGCCCGTGAACCGCTGACTCAAGCCCTCATGCCCCCAATACGGTCAAACACCCCTCACTTGCAGGGGTGTTTTGTGGGGGTAACACCAATGGGCCTCTGGATTTACAAGGACGCACCCAGCCTTTTGGTTGCAGACCCTAGTACCCTCCTGCCTCATTCCTACTAGAGTAAATACGGGAATTCATCATTGGTAGGGTAATAGCATGTGCTTCCCATGATGGATACCTTGTAAGGGCTGTTCCAACAGTGTAGGAGTTTCCCTGTATGTTGTGAGGGTTGTCACTACAACGCAAAGACGCCAGTGGTATCACTGGGATTGAAACAGTAATCATCATGATTGCGTTTATGGTTGTGGCTTCCGTGTTTGCCTATACCGTGCTCTCTGCCGGTATCTTGGTCACAAGCGAGGGAGAGGCCGCCGTTTACTCAGGAATCAAAGCGGCCGGCGGCGCAATGGAAATCAAAGGGGCAGTGACGGCCAAGAACCTCGCCGTCGCTGGAGAAAGCCTGGGTACCGGCGACGGCGTCGTTGTGCTGTTCACCACTGCCAACAACCCGAGTGTAGACGGGTCACAGACGGTGTACCTGGACGCTGCAGAACAGACGAAAACCACTCATTACACCATAGTAAATTCAACGGGAGTAGTAACGTTTCTCGCAGCACCCGGGATTGGCGTAGCGGTGACCATTGATTACCAGCAAGCAAGCGTCAATGAAATATTATTTTCTGTCAGCGTCCCCCTAAAAAACTCCTCCATAAACATGACGACCACTACTGACTCTGACTCCGATGGACTCCTCTCTGATGAAGACCCAAGGACCCACCACACGACAATATCCTATTTCGATACAAACCAGCGTGTGCCTGACCTGGCGTGGACGTGGACCCAGACTGGCAGAGTAGCTGGAACGAGTGACAGCTTGCTGGAGTACAGTGACAGCTTGCTGGAGTACAGTGAGAACATGACTGTTACCGTCAGCATGAATGCACTCAGCCCTCAATTACTGGTAGACGGTCAGTTCACATTGGAGATCAGGTCAGCGGATGGAACTATGATGAGGCTAGAGCGAACCATCCCCTCCATTATTGACCCCATCATGAACCTGCATTAGGCCTCATCCTCACAGGAGTCCCCTCCAATAAATGGGACTATTCCCAACAAACTGAACTCTGGTATAATTCCCTGTAATTGGTATTGAGTGCCAAACCTGAGGAGGGAAACCATGTTGACACCCGTCGAGAATGAACTCCTATGTCGAGTAGGCCCGGGGACTCCCATGGGCAACTTCATGCGGGAGTACTGGTTCCCAGGACTGCAATCAATCGAGTTGCCGGAGCCTGATTGCGACCCCGTACGCATCAAGCTGCTTGGCGAGGAACTCATCGCCTTCCGCGACACCAATGGCAACGTCGGCCTCATCGACAACTACTGCCCACATCGCCGTGCCAGCATGTTCTTCGGTCGAAACGAAGAATGCGGACTGCGTTGCGTGTACCACGGCTGGAAGTTCGATGTGAACGGTGATTGCATCGACATGCCCAGTGAGCCC
This sequence comes from Dehalococcoidia bacterium, assembly GCA_029936935.1. GTDB lineage: Bacteria > Chloroflexota > Dehalococcoidia > Lucifugimonadales > UBA1127 > UBA1127. The sequence continues at coordinate 9,250 of JAPYRQ010000050.1, forward strand.
GCCGAGAGCAACTTCAAGGACAAGGTGAAGATCACCGCTTACCGATGCCAGGAGCGCAACGGCGTTGTGTGGACCTACATGGGTTCCCGTGAAGTGCCGCCGCCCCTGCCTGAGCTTGAAGGCAATATGCACGAGACATACAACATCTCCGTTCTTCACCGTCACAACAACTGGATGCAGGGGCTTGAGGGCGAGATGGATACACTCCATGTCACTTTCCTCCACCTGGGCCACCTGAACGAGAACAACACGGAGCCAGGCACATTCAACCACTTCCAGGCAACGATGCGTGAAGGCAAGTTCGATGTCCGTGAGACGCCGCATGGCACGTCCTACGGCATGGTGAGGGCCACCCCGGACGGCCAGAACTACTGGCGGGTGGGGCACATCCTATTCCCCTTCTATGCCATGGTTCCAGGGATTGAGAACCCGTTGGGTGCCAATGCCAGTTTCATCGCCTATGTCCCGCAGGACGACCATAACACCCTGGAGTGGGCAGTCCGCGCACTGAAGCCCGGCGAGACCCCCAATGACCAGCTGCGTAATTACCTGCCGAACACCACAGAATGGCTTGGCAGATACAACATTGATCAGACCTTTGAGAACAACTTCCTCATCGATCGAGAGGCCCAGCGCAATAACGAGAGCTTCACCGGCATCCGTGGGATTCGCCAACAAGACATGGCGATGACGGAGAGCATGGGCAGCATCTATGACCGAACCAAGGAGCACCTGGGCACCACGGACCAGATGATCATCAGGACTCGTCGGAGGTTCATGGCCGCAGCCCGTGCACTGGCAGAGGACGGTACTCCTCCTCCTGGTGTGGACACCCCTGCCGTATATCATCAGCGTTCAGGGCAGATTGCCTTGTCCCAGGATGTGGATTGGTGGGATGCTACCAAAGAGATACGAGAACAGTTCAACCCGAAAGGCATGGCAATGGAGACCAGCGGTTAACACCGCACAACTAGTCAAATGAACAAACTGAGAGGGGCTGCATTGCAGCCCCTCTCTCTTGTTGTGTCGATAATTCAAGAGTTTGAACTCGGTACTTTCGGCTCTTGACGATTAAACACCGATTCCGATATTGTTGCTTTGGTTCATTCCTTCATTGCCCCTCGCCTATTGGTATTGTGTCCTGAAATGGCAATGAATTTATTTTGTTGTTCCCAGTGAACCCCAAACGAACATACGCAAGGAGTAGACACATGGCGCCAAAGAAACTGGTCTATTTTGATCGCTTCATCAACCCCGTTGGTGAAGACGCGCTGAAGCAGCACCCTGATGAAGTGGAGATGGTGAAACTCAACTCACAGGAGCCCAAGGACAAACTTTGGGAAGCTATGGCGGATGCCCACGGGTTTTACACGATAGGTCGCTCGATGCCAGACACAGAGGAGATGATTCAGAAGAGCCCAAACCTCCTGGCCATCGTGTCGGGCCTTGCCGGGTTCGATACCATCGATATCCCGATGTGCACAGAGGCGGGCATCATTGTCTGCAACCAGACTGGTATGGGCAACGAGCCTGTGGCGGAACATGTCACTGCAGCCATGCTGATGCTGTCCCATAAGACTTTGTTGGCCGACCGCCAGCTTCACGCTCGCGTTGAGCGGAAGCAGGGTGAGCTTACCGGCAATGACCTGCAGAACAGGACCGTAGGCATTGTTGGTTTTGGTGCCATTGGTTCCCGCGTGGGAGAGATTCTCAGCAAGGCCTTCGGCATGAGGGTGTTGGTGCATGATCCCGTCATGGGAGACGCGGAGATTGCTCGACGAGGTGGTGAAAGTGTGGAGTTGGATGATCTGCTAAAAGAATCCGACTTCGTAACCATCCACGTGCCGCTGACAGATCAGACACGAGGGTTCATGGGCGAGCGCGAGTATCGGCTGATGAAGCCCACCGCTTTCTTCGTGAACGCCGCTCGAGGTTACCTGTACGATGAGCAGGCTCTGGAGAAGGTGTTGAAAGAAGGGGTCATTGCAGGAGCCGCGTTGGATGTCTGGGAAACGGAGCCGCCTTCGTTTGATCACCCGTTGCTCAAGCTGGACAACGTTCTTGCCAGCCCCCACAGTTCCGGGACATCGCAGGAAGCGATTTATAACATGAGTGAGAACGCCGGAAAGCAGTTCCTGGATATTTTCAGCGGCAACCGACCCATCCCCATCGTGAACCCGGAAGTTTGGCCTGCATATGTTGCTCGGTACAAATCGATAATCGGGCAGGAGCCCAAGGGTTAAGACAAAATAACACCACTCGCCCAGCAGCCAGGCCAGTGAATCTGACGAGTGTGAATGCATGTTTAAAATCCCGTGGGGGAATACACTTTATATGCTTGACAAGGCTTCTGGCTACGCATAGCATGCGGTTCGGTAAAGATGATTTTGTCTATAACAACTGCAAGTACAAACTCTTACATGTCCAGTCGAGTAGTAGCTTAATAGTAAGAGTGAGCCCAAAGGTACGGAGGTGTAGAGAGAGATAATTGCTCTGAATCTTACTGTATTCTGTATGGCCCCAATAATCTGGGAAGGGCAAGCTGGACCTGCAACCGCAGAGACCCTAAAGTACAAAAGGAGGATGCCTTGGAAGTTTGGAAGAAATCTAATCGAATAGTGTGGCTTTTGGCTGCCAGCATGGTGCTACTGCTTGTTGTCGCCGCGTGTTCAAGTGACGACGATAGCGGCACATCATCAGGAACCACGACTACACCTGCTCAAGTTGCACCTACTCAGGCTCCCGTAGCAGCAGCAGCAGCAGCACCCGCACCTACTCAAGCCCCTGCAGCCCCTGCTCCCGCTGCGGCAGAGCCTGCTGTAAATCGCATGATATTCGCTACCAACACACCTAATAACGAGCACAGCGATCAACGGATGTTTTGTTGCTTTGATGCTTTGCAACTCCGACCAATGTATGAGAATTTACTAGGCGTTGCCGCGAATGGAGAATATACGCCCGGACTTGCAACAGAGTGGTCACTTGAACCTGACGGTCAATCTATGAGAGTCAAGCTCCGTAAAGGAGTCCAGTTCCACAACGGGAATGGTGAGTTCACAGCAGATGACCTGATTAATTTCTATGACGAATTCATTACGTTTGATAAAGCTCATGTGTTCTCCAGAATTTTCTGGAAACTTCATACAGAGTCTATTGAAAAGGTTAGTGACAACGAGGTAATTTTCCGTATGAAGCGGCCCAATGCGTTCCTTTTGCTTGGTATGTCTGATCGATGGACCCAGATTCCTATAGTCAGCAAAAAAGACTGGACGGCGAATGGGGCACCTACTGATGCAACCGTTGATCCCCTAGCCGGAACAGGTCCATACCAATTCTTAGAACGAAAACAGGGGCAATACATCAGATTTGAACGAACCCCTGGCGAACATTGGCGGATAACTCCCGATTTCCCGGAATTGGAGTTCCGATGGATTGACGAAACGTCAACACGTCTTTCCGCCTTGTTGGCTAAAGAAGTCCACATGGTTAACTTGCCACCTGACTTGCAACCCCAAGCAGCGAGTAGCGGATTTGTGATCCATAAAAATCAAAACTTTGGTACGCGTGTATGGATGCAGTTCTACGCTGGCTTCCCAGATCCGAAAACTGGCGTAGAAGGATGGCCGCTATATCCAGACGCTGTCCTCTTAGATGTAAATGTTCGGAAGGCCTTGAATAAGGCTATTAACCGAGACGAAGTCATGAATGCTTTCGCCCCCAATGGTGAAAAGATGATTCTGAACCACTTCCATCCCCAATTTGCAGGATGGAACCCGGATTGGGCAAAGAATTTTGAATCTGAATATGGTTATGATCCAGCCGCTGCGCGAGCGTTGTTAGCGAAATCCGGATTCAATACTAAGAATCCCTTGGTAATTAAAACGAGAATCCGATCCTGTGTAGTAATGGCTGGTTGCGAAGATGTAACAGAAGCCGTAGCTGGATACTGGGGAGATATAGGTGTCAAAGTAGAGTTAATCACTATCGATGGCGCTAAACGAAACGCTTTGAGCCGCGCGACCAGAGGAGGAAAAGCAGGTATTGGGGAAGGCATTGTTGACTGGGTGGACGTTGATAACAGTAGCACCCACCCAGTGTTTGCTTTGGCCAACCGTCAGACGTGGCATGCCACAGGTGGTGTAAACGGTTTCGCGACACCGGAAATGTATAATATAGTTGGTAGAATCCAATCTCAGATGGACTGGTCAAAGCATACTGCTGACCTCACGGCAGTGGGGAACCTGAGCTTTGACCTGCATGCCAACGTTCCCTTGTGGTATCTACCCGCTGAGGCAACCGTTGACCCGGATGTTATCGCGGATTATACGTGGAATGGTACCGAACACGGCACTTGGACCCACATGGAGGAAATTGTCGCCGTCAAGAAGTAACCAAGATTCCTTCTTAAAGGACGAAAGGGGGGCAACTTCCGGCGATAATTCGCTCGGAGTTGCCCTTCCGCGATAATAGGCTTGTTAAGCAGGTTTGAAAGGAGACACTATGGATAAGCTGCTTTGTATTTCCGGCGACTCTCACATTGTGGAGCCCGCTGAATTCTTCGAACCTCTGAAGAAGACGTTCGGTGATCGGGCACCCCACATGGCGGTAACCAACCCGGACATGGGTCCGCAGTTGCAAATGGGCAACGGCAAGGTGGGACTTCCCGCTGCTGGTTTCCTTCAGCAGAACGTGGACTACACCAGCCCTAAGGCCAAAGAAGACATGAAGCGCGGCTATGGCCTGGCGCTCCCCGGCTGCTACGATGTGGCAGAGCGCATCAAGGAGCAGGATCAGGACGGCATTGATGCTGAGGTTATCTACCCCAGCCTGCTGTTCAATGTCTACCAGATAGAGGACCTGGACATAGTGAAAGCTACGTTTGACCTCTACAACGATTGGATCACTGACTACTGCAAGCCTGAACCCGGTCGACTCTTTGCCCTGGGTGCCCTCCAAATGTATGACCTGGATCACGCCATCGCAGAGATGGAACGATGCAAGTCCATGGGCCATGTTGGTGTATGCATCCCGGCCACAGCTCCGCCGGATCACCTCTATGTGGATCCCTGGTATGACAAGTTCTGGGCAGCCGCACAGGATATGAACATGTCCTTGAACATGCATATTTTCACCGGCGCTACTGACAACCACGGCTTGGCTCCCAGGCAAGCTCCCAGCCGAGCGAACGGCGCCATGGCTTTTGCCGGCGCTGCCATGACCATTGCTGACATCATTCAGTCAGGCGTCACAGAGCGCTTCCCCAACCTGAAGGTGGTCATCACAGAGTTTGAGACTGGCTGGATTGGCCACCTGCTCAAGCGTCTGGATTGGGCCTACATCCGGGGTGGCGGCGAGCGGGCCTTTGGTCTGCCAATGATGCCGAGCCACTACTGGAAGCGGAACTTCTATGCCACCTTTGAGGACGACCCGCTAGGGATTGCCACCAGGGACTTCATTGGGACCGAGACCCTCATCTGGGGCAACGACTATCCCCACGGTGACTCAGTATTCCCGCACTCACAGCAGGTGCTGAACGAGATTCTGTCTGAGTGCACAGATGAAGAGCGATGGCAGATGACCGTGAAGAACACGGTTGAGCTCTACAATCTTCCATTTGAGATTACCGGGCCGGAGCAGGCCAAGGTCAACGCTGCTCCTCCGCCTACAGAGAAGACGTGGAAGGGCGCACTCCCTTCATACGCAACGCCTTCTCCCGTCTAGGGAAATCGAGGGGCAGCAGAGGATCACTCTGTTGCCCCTTTTCATTTATAAGAAACTAGGAGACACATGGATGGACAATCAACTCTGTATCTCCGCTGATTCCCATGTTGTGGAGTCTGCGGAGTTCTTTGAACCCCTCAAGGAAATGTTTGGGGATAGGGCTCCCAGGGTGGTCACCCCAGACCCCGCATTAGGCCCTAAATTAGACCTGGGGAATGGAATCCTGGGAATTTCCATCTCAGGCTTGTTACAACAGAACGTAGACTTTACGTCACCTGAAGCCATGGAGTCTTGGAAATTGGGTTACGAACTGGCCCGGCCTGGTTGCTACGACACCGTTGAGAGACTGAAGGACCAGGTCTTGGACGGCATTAACGCGGAGGTGGTCTACCCCAGCGTGCTGTTCAATGTGTACCAGATAGAGGACTTGGACATCGTCAAAGCAACGTTCAAGTTGTATAACGATTGGGTTGGCGACTACTGCAAGGAGCAGCCGGACCGGCTCTTTGCGCTGGGGAGCGTTCAGCTCTATGACCTGAATGAGGCGATAAAGGAGATGGAGCGGTGCAAGTCCTTGGGACACGTAGGAATGTCTATTGCCGCTACTGCTCCACCTGATCGCCTGTACTGTGACCCTTGGTACGATAAGTTCTGGGCAGCTGCCGAGGATTTGGAAATGCCGATGAACTTCCACATCTTCACTGGTGCTACACCCAACCACGGACTAGCGGATCGCTCCGGAGGCAGCAGAGCCAACGGGTCAGTCACCTTTGCAGGCATGGCGATGACGGTGTCAGACCTTATTCTAGGCGGGGTGTGCGAGCGGTTCCCCAATCTGAAGTTTGTGGTCACAGAGTTTGAGACCGGCTGGATCGGCCACTTGCTCAGACGGATGGACGCGAGCTATGTTCGGTTTGGTGGCCTCAGCGCAGGTAAATTGCCCAAATTGCCAAGCGAGTATTGGCGAAGCAACTTCTACGCCACCTTTGAGGATGATCCGCTAGGCATCATGACCAGGGATTTCATTGGCGTTGACACCCTGATGTGGGGTAACGACTACCCCCACGGTGACTCCGTCTTCCCGCACTCCCAGCAGGTGCTGAGTGAGATTCTGTCCGATTGCACGCCTGAAGAGCGGTGGAAGATGACAGTGAAGAACGTTGTAGACCTCTACAAGTTGCCGTTCAAGCTAGAGGGCCCAGATCAGGCAAGCATCAACTCAATACCTACACCTGCCGTGAAGACCTGGCGCAATTCGCTCCCGCTCACTGAGGTGACTGCAGCAACTCCGCTAAGGTAGGTGAGGCGCTAGATTCTCGGGTTACATATTGCTAGGTACATCGAGAGGGCTGGGGGCCAACTTTCAGCCCTCTTGTGTTTGTGATACACAGCAACTAGACATTGTGAGTTTTGCAAAAGAGGAGAAAACATGAAGAAACGATTGGTCTATTTCGGACATTGGACAAACCCCATTGGCGAAGAGACGTTGTCCAAGGACGAGAACACAGAAATGGCCTTCAATGAGAGAGGCCTTTCCATGGAAGAGACGAAAGCAGCACTAGCAACAGCAAACGGCTACCTGCTTTCATTCCGGGAGATTTCAGTAAATGCCGAACTGCTGAAGGAATGCCCTGATCTGCTGGCGGTTGGCTCTCGCGTCGCCGGGTTTGAGAACGTGGACGTAGATGCATGCACAGAAGCGGGCGTCCTTGTGGTCAACCAGGGCGGCATCGGCAATGAGCCAGTAGCGGAGCACGTCATCGCCGCAATGATTTCGCTGTCCAAGAACATCCCACAGGCGGACCGTGCTCTCCGGGCCGGGCACATCAAAGGCCCCGGCGAGTTCACGGGCAACGACGTTATGAACCGCACGATGGGCGTCATCGGGATGGGTAACATTGGGGCCAGAGTGACAGACATCTGCAAGGGTGCATTTTCCATGAGAGTCCTGGTGCATGACCCCTTCTTGAGTGACGAACAAATCTCGGAGCGAGGCGGCGAACCATGTTCGCTGGACGACCTGATGAGCGAATCTGACTACATCACCCTCCATGTCCCGCTCAGTGACAAGACGCAGGGGATGATCGGCAAGAAAGAGTTTGCCATGATGAAGTCGACGGCATACTTCATCAACACTTCTCGCGGACCGAACATCGATGAAGCTGCTCTGACCGTTGCGCTGCAGGAAGGCGCTCTGGCTGGTGCTGCGCTGGACGTATGGGATCCGGAGCCTCCGCTGCCGGACAACCCGTTGCTAGCGATGGACAATGTGTTGGCGACTCAACACGTCTCCGGCCCGACGTACCAGGCCCATGAGGCGATGTCCAAATCTGCGGCGGATCAGTGGGCAACCATCTTCCGTGGTGAGAAGCCCCCACGGCTGGCTAACCCGGAGGCGTGGCCGAACTACGTGGAGCGATATACACGTATTGTTGGTGAGCCTCCCAAAGAGGCATAGCAGACACTGGTGAAACTAGAGAAGGG
>JAPYRQ010000099.1 GCA_029936935.1 Dehalococcoidia bacterium
GCACTTCCCCGTGAACCAGGTTCCACGCTTCTTCAAGATTGGTATCTACCGCTAAACCCTCTGCATCGACCAACCATTGGGCAAGTCCCGAATCCAGAACGGCGACGTCCGTTTCCCAGACGATCTGCTGCCGGGTTATACGAAATGGCTTTCCGTCAGCAGCAGTCGCCCACCATCGGTTGTCGGCGCCAACGCGAGTCAGAGCCAGCAGATGGTTTTCGCCTTTGCGCAACAGGGCAATATGTGGTTCGGCCATAGGTTCCTTCACAGAGGGTTGATGCCAAGAAGTGGGAAAGCGAACGGGGAGGCTGTAAGCCTACGTACTTGGTAGAGAAAGTATATCGCGAGGTCGGGAGCCCAACAAGGCGGTATTAGGGAGTCTTTGGGCTTGTGAAGTGAGCGGGGGATCCGGGTGCGTTCTTAGCCTGCGTTCACGCGAGTCGCGGCACGACTCTAACCAAGCAAGCGGCGCTTGTTCCTAGCTGCCCTTGGTTGGCTTCGTTTTGGAAGGGAAATCGTTGGATCGATAGAGCATGACCGCTAACTGGACAGCGTCCTTGATGATCTCTTCTCGATGAAGATCAAAAGTATCTGTGTTTCTAATCACTGCCAAGTACTGCATCCAGGCCTCCACGGTTTCCAGTCAGAAAGTCACCTTAACTGTTATTCTAAGTATTCCATTTATCTATCATTCGAATTGCGTTTGCAAATCAAATGATAACTACCGATTCGTACTCAGCTATGACTATTTCTTGAATCAACCGAGCCCAGCCTAATCAGCCTGTATGAATCGCACACATACTTAGACGAACAAAGGGGCATTTGTGTTCCAATAGGTTTCCTTCACAAATGTCCCTGATTGACGTTATATGTCTGCTGTCAGAGCGAACTAGCCACCCGGATACCCGGTCTCATGGTCGTGATGCCACCGAACCGCATCTTGGATTATTTTCTCAATGGTCGGGAATTTCGGCTCCCAACCCAGATCGGTCTTCAGCGCAGAGGCATCGGCTACCAACTCCGGGGGGTCGCCTGCACGCCGTGGCTCAACCTGCACAGGCACGTCAGCCAGACACACCCTGCCGGTCATGTCTATGATCTCTCGCACGGAATACCCTTTACCGGTCCCCACGTTGTAAGCGCGACGCGGCAGTTGGCCAAGCGCGCTTAGCGCCTGCACGTGAGCCTGGGCTATATCTTCAACATGTACGTAGTCCCTGACCGCCGTCCCGTCAGGGGTAGGGTAGTCATCGCCGAACAGTGAGAGATGGTCGATCTGGCCTTGAGCCGCTTTGATGGCGTTAGGAATCAGATGCGTTTCCGGCCGATGGTCCTCCCCAACTGGCCCACTGGCCCCCGCAGCGTTGAAATAGCGCAGGGACACGCTCTGGAAGCCGTATGCCTCCCCATACCAGTGCAATGCCGATTCCACCCTGGCCTTGGTATCGCCGTAGGGGTTTACCGGGGCGATTGGATGCTCCTCTGCGATGGGTACTTCGTTTGGCACGCCGTATACAGCCGCACTGGAGGAGAAGATCATCTTGGATACACCGAATCGATGCATCGATTCCAGCAGTGTCAGGCTATCGCGAAGGTTGTTCGCATAGTAGAGATCAGGGTCCGTCACCGACTCACCAACCTGGTTGAGTCCCGCTAAATGAACCACCGCATCGATCTTTGACGTTTCAAATATCTTGCCCATCGCAGGTCCGTCACCAACGCTGACACGGAAGAACTTCGTATCCTCAGAGATAGCCATGCGATGTCCACGACTGAGGTTATCGATGGACAACACCTCGTTGCCCTCCTTGAGAAGGGCTTGCGTCACAACGCTGCCTATAAACCCGGCGGCTCCGGTAACCATGATGAGCGGCACGTAGGCCTCCTGTACTTGGATATAGAACTGACCAGTTGTGTGTCTTACACAGGTCGTGCTTGGGGAGCAGGCTGATGCGGGGATACCCTGCGGTACCATTGGATCAACAGCCACGCCAGTTTGGGCCATAGCCTTAGCGGTAGCGCCCGCAACACGCGGAGCACTACTGCTGGTTTAAAGAGATGAGAGAACAGGTGAACAAGGAAGTCTATATCTCCCTGCGCAGCCATGACCTTCCGGACTTCCTTTAGTGTGAATAGTTGAAGGAGTTGCTCGGTTTCACCTGGCGTCAGCTGAGCCAGCATGTGGCGCAGCAACATTCCTCGATGCAGCTCCTGCCCCACAGTGCCCATCCACTCGGTTCGATATCGTTGTGCCGCCGCCTCGCCTAACTGGCCATGCTCGAGTGATGCTACAGTCACTTCGCCGCAGATCTTGGCGCTGAGGATGCTTGTATGGATTCCGCCGCCAGACGTTGGTTTCACCTGGCCAGCTGCGTCGCCCACCAGCATCGCCCGTGGTTCCGCGATTTGCCGGATGGGGGCAACCGGGATAACACCGCCCTGAAGTCGCAATACGGAGCTGTCACGGAGGTGCTCATGCCGTTCCATCAGCCCCTCTAGCAGCCTCCGAGTGTTCTTGCCCCGCTCGTCGCTGCCGATACCTATGCGTGATACGTTCCTATCCATTGGGATGGTCCACCCGAACCATCCCGGGGCCAGATCAGGCTGAACATACACTTCAACCATGTCGTCGTGCTGCGCCTGCATCGCAATCTCGCCACCAACAGCAACGATGCTCTCTTCCACCGGACCAGCGCCCATTTGGTCAGCTACCACAGAATGGGAGCCGTCAGCACCAATCACCATTTTCACATCGATATGCTGCTCGGTTTGGTTATGCCCGCGTTGAAGGTGCAGTCGCACACCGTGGTCATTGCGATCCATCCCAGTCAGCCGTGCCCCTAATGACAGCTCAGCCCCGGCGACTTGCGCCTGCTCCGCCAGTTGGGCATCCATGCGCGCCCGATCAATAACCAGCGCGTGGACTCTGTTTCCGCCAACGGTGATGGTGTTCCCCATCGGCGTGTAGACCACGGCGCCCTTGATGCTGTTCAGCACGATTTCATCGCCCAAACCGGCAGCTTCCAGCGTCCTGGGTGTTATGGAGTC
>JAPYRQ010000100.1 GCA_029936935.1 Dehalococcoidia bacterium
ACGGTGATCTGATCGCCACACAGCGGGTTATACCCGTCAGCAGTGTTGCTGGCATCTTCCAACTTCTGGAAGTTGCGTGGCCGGTTGTTGTGATCAAGAACCATCTCTTGATAGAGGTCTACAAGATCGCTCACAAGCTAAACACCTCAAAGGTTTTGTGAATGCCCTCCACCAGGGCATCGATTTCCGCCTTCGTATTGTAAAACGCCAGGGAAGCCCGTGCCGTTGCTGGTATCTGGAACCGCTGCATCAACGGCTGCGTGCAGTGGTGTCCCGTTCTGATGGCAATGCCCTGCGTGTCCAGCACTGTGCCGATATCGTGAGGGTGGATGCCCTCTAACAGGAACGAGAGGACGCTACTCTTGTTCTGTGCCGTGCCGATGAGCCTCAACCCCTCAATGGCTTCAAGCTGTTCCGTGCCGTACTTCAGGAGCTCATGCTCGTAGGCAGCGGCATTCTCTAGGCCGATGGCGTTAACGTAGTCAACTGCCGCGCCAAGCCCGATGACCCCCGCGATGTGCGGAGTGCCTGCTTCAAACTTGTACGGTAGATCGTTGTACAGGGTTTTCTCAAAGGTGACGGACTTGATCATGTCACCGCCGCCCTGGAAAGGAGGCATGGCCTCAAGGAGTTCTCGTTTGCCGTATAGAACCCCGATGCCTGTGGGGCCAAAGAGCTTGTGCCCGGAGAATGCATAGAAGTCGCAATCTAAGTCCTGAACATCAACAGGCATGTGCGGTATGGATTGTGCGCCGTCCAACAGTACGGGCACGCCGTGTTGGTGGGCGATTGCCACGACGTCCTTGGCTGGGTTAATGGTTCCCAGAGCGTTGGAAAGATGGACGATGGACACCAGCTTGGTCCGCGGATTTATGAGCTTCTCGTACTCATCCATGAGGAGTTCGCCATCATCATTGATGGGTACCACTCGCAGGTGTGCGCCGCGCTCATCACAGAGCATCTGCCACGGAACCACGTTGGAGTGATGCTCCATGTTGCTGATGATGACCTCGTCACCTTCGCCGACGTGCTGTGCACCGAAGGTCTGCGCCACCAGGTTAATACCTTCAGTAGTACCTCGGGTGAAGATGATCTCGGCGTCTTCCTTAGCGTTGATAAGCTTCCGCAGCTTGATCCGAGCGCCCTCATACTCGTCGGTGGCTTCTTGACTCAGGGTGTGGACGCCACGATGCACGTTGGCGTTAATTTCTGTGTAGTAGCGCACCAACGTGTCTATGACTGATTGGGGTTTTTGGCTTGTTGCTGCGCTGTCCAGGTAAACAAGAGGATTTCCCTGCACCTCACGATTGAGGATGGGAAAGTCCTTGCGGACTGCTTCAACATCAAAGGGTTTGTTTGAGGTCATGCCCGGTTCCCTTCAACTTGTCCTTCAAATCGCAATGAAGATGAGACGACCTGTTCCAGGTGAACGCGAAGCGGCGTCAATCCTACGTTGTCCAGTACTTCGTTTGCAAAAGCGTGAATCAACATGCGTCGAGCCGATTCTTCGTTCAACCCGCGACTTCGCAAGTAGAACATCGCTGTATCGTCCAGCTTCCCGCACGTGGCACCATGGCCGCATTTTACATCGTCCGCGTAGATCCACAGCGCCGGCTTGGTGTCTGCTTCCGCATTATCGGAGAGAAGCAGGTTTTTATCCATCTGAAGGGCATCGGTCTTCTGGGCTTCCTTCCTCACGGTGATGTTGCCGTGGAAGACGCCGCGGGAATAACCGTCAAGCACGCCTTTGTAGACCTGCCGACTCGTTGTATGCGGAGCCGCATGATCGACGAGTACCTGGTTATCCACGTGCTGCGAGTTGTTGGTCATGTACAAGCCATACAAGTTGCAGGAGCTGCCTACCCCTTCCAATGTGACGTTCAACGAGTTACGGGAGATATTTCCTCCGAAGTCGAAAGCCCCTGCGGTGAAGCTGCTGTCCTTGGCGAGTTTCACCTGTGTTGAACCTATGTGGTTCCCTTGAGGGCTGTGCTGCTGTAGGTGGAACGTCTCCAGGTGCGCACCTGGACCAAGTACGAATTCAGATACAGAGTTGGCCAGGTATGGCGCATCCACCAGACCACCGTAGCTCTCAATGACTGTTGCCTTGGCGTTGGCTCCCAGGGTAACCAGCGTCCGGGGGTGGCTGACAGAACCCTGCTCCAAGCCAGAGGAAAGGAAAATCAGGTGGATGGGTTCTTCCACTTCAATGCCGTCCGGGATGGTAAGCAATGCCCCGTCTTGAAGGAACGCGGTATTGAGGGCAGTGAAGCCGTTGTCCTGGAACCTCGCATGCTGCGCAAGATCGGTTGCGACGAGTTGTGGGTGTGACGACATGGCGTTAGCTAGGCTCATGGCGGTGACTTCCGGTGGTAGAGAGGGAAGCGATGACAGTCCTGGAAGCCAGTGACCGTCCACAAAGACGAGTCTGTTCCACACCTCACCGCCCATGATGTGCTGATCTAAGTCGGCGGTTGCAACACGGTTCGCCGGGTCAGGGGCCAGCGACGCATAGGCGGCATTGGCGATACTGCGTATGTCCGTGTACTTCCAGTCCTCGTTGCCGCGACGTGTGGTAGGGAAACCGATTTCGCCGAACGTGGCTATGGCGCTTTCACGAAGAGCATGGATATTATCGGGGACGCTTGATGCATTACCCGCAATGGAATCGTTCCACGCTTCCACGTACTTCTGCTCTTGTGTTGCTGTCTGCTGTGTCATGCTTTTCTTTACTACCGCTATTTAACTAGTAATTCTGTAATCTCAGCTTCCAGATTCAGCGTGCTCCTTAGATAGCCGCCAAGAAGCTAAAGACCCGAAGGGTCCCTATCATGACAGGTGGTCTTGGGCAGCGCCCTGGCCTTCATAACCGTTGGCTTCAATCTCTGCCGCCAGCTCCTTGCCGCCTGACCGCACGATGCGACCGTTAATGAGCACGTTCACCACATCCGGCACAACGTAGTTCAGGATGCGCTGGTAGTGGGTAATCAACAACACTGCCTTGTCTGGGC
>JAPYRQ010000051.1 GCA_029936935.1 Dehalococcoidia bacterium
CGTAAGCACGGCCCTTCTTCATTGGAGCAATTGGAACGTGGGCGTAACCGGGTCTAAGCCCTCCCGATAAAGGGCATCTTGGTGCCCATGATGGTCATGAACTGCACGTTGGATGTTAGGGGCAGGCTGTCCATGTGGACAACGGCCTGGGCAGCCTGTTCAGAGGTCATGGTTGCTTCAACGACGATATCCCCGTTGGGCTGTGGGTTTCCCGCTGTGTTGCCTGCCGTCCGCTCCGTCTCCGCGTTTCCAATATCGATCTGACCGCAGGCGATGTCGTACTTCCGTCCATCAAGCGACGTGGACTTGGTGAGGCCTGTCACGGCATGTTTGGTGGCGGTGTATGGCGCGGAGTTCGGTCGTGGCGCATGGGCTGAGATGGAGCCGTTGTTGATGATGCGACCACCCATAGGCGTCTGAGCCTTCATAATCTTGAAGGCTTCTTGAGTGCAGAGGAAAACACCTGTGAGGTTGATGTCCACCACGGTCTTCCACTGTTCAAACGTTAGGTCTTCAAGCGGCTCTCGGGGAGAGAAGACGCCTGCGTTGTTGAACAGCAAATCGAGTCGACCGAACGTCTTCCTGGTCTTTGCGAACAAGGCTTTTACTGAATCAGGGTCGCTGACGTCTGTGGTGATAGCCAGTGCCTTGGATGCGGGGACTCCGGATTCCTTGATGGTCTGCTCCAGGAGGTCTGTCCTTCTTGCTGCCAGAACTACAGAGTAGCCAAGCTTCAGGAGCGCGAGAACGGTCTGTTTGCCTATCCCGCTGCTTGCCCCAGTGATAATGGCAACCTTTTCACTCGATTCCATTGTTGCAGCTCCCAATTATTCGTTTAATTTGATGATGCTACACCTGTGTTGGTGTAGGCGCCATCATCTCACAGCGAGTAGCTGAGTTCTACGTCTACGATGGCACGTTCAAGGTTGGTACGTCGCGCTCCCAGCTCTGGGAGCATTGCGTTGGCGCGCTCACGCAGGGTGGCCTCTCCTGTTTCACCCCATCGCAGTTCCAGATTCAACCAATCAACGAACCTCTCAGCCTGGGCCTCCGCCTGCCCGTGGAGGGTGGCCAATGACGCTGGAGACGTGAGCCCACGGATCGATTCCAACAACGCCAGCGCATCATTGACCCGCTCCCGACGACCGGGTAACAACGCTGTCTGCGAGAGCTGCTGGGAGAGTTCACTGGCTCTGGCTACGCGAATCCCCTGTTGAGCAGCGGCCACCTTGTTGAGCTCGTTGATGTACGTACGAATTGCCGCCCGCTCCGGCGTCTCCCACGACTTCAACCAGGCGATGAAGCTGTCCTGGAAGGATTGATACGTGCTGCCGGTGACGCGTGGTATCGCAATACTCGTGGTTGAGCCGGCACCCAGGTCTTTCACCACTTCCATCAAGGACGCGCTGCCATATCGCTCGATGAAGAACCGAACAGCCATATAGGCTTCTGCGTACTGCAGATTAGGCTCGTCCTGTTGTGTGCGTCCGTTCCAGGAGGACTGGCTTTCCAGAGACGACAGACTGAAGATCGCCCCTGTCCTGGCAGCGAACGTTGCTGTGTCAGCGGCACCATAAGCCTGTAGCCGAGTGGCTGCTGGGTTACTCCCTTGCAACCCTAGTTCGTACTCGTACTACCGGGCGATGACTTCGTTTAACCAGGCAGGGAGGATGCGGCCGTTTCCTACCTGGTCAAGGAGCATGTGCACGTATTCATGGGTCAGGAGTTGGCGAGCCTGGTTGGCGTAGATAATCGGTGCGCAGGTAGATGCCAGGCCTCTCTCCTGAGGGTTTGTACATGCCCGCTTCTAGGCTGAGATTGGCCTCTACTGCGATGGCTATTTTTCTTAGCGTGCTGCTTCTGTCGGCAAGGTAGAGAGCGGTGATTTCCTGGCTTTCCACCGCAAGGGCATCGGCCAATTGTGTCTGCATCCATGAGAGGTGCGCCTGGAGGTCCACCACTACAGAGGAATGGACACCGATCGAGTAGAAGACGTCCGATGCTGAACCCTGATATCGGCGTAATTCCACGCCTGCGTCCTCTGTGCGTTGCACCGGGAGCTGGAATTGACTCACCGGATAACTGACATCAATGGGGCCGTCAGCCTGAGCGACCACACGCCTTCCCCGTCTTTGGACGCTATTCGTGCCCAGGTGAGGGTGCCGGAGGCATCTGCGAAGAGGGTCTTCTGAGTCTCCGATGGGCCGAACAACATTTCGTCCGGCCTCACCCAGTCCATGGTTTGTCCCCGTGGGTCAATATGTTCAATGGTCACACTGGTCCAGGGCGAAAGGCCGCTGAGCGTGAAAGCTATGTCTCTCCCAGCCAGCGGATTGCCTGGCGTCAACGACAAGGAGATGGTGTCCACCACTGGAATCACAGCGGTGCTGGACACGCCCTGAATCAGCAAGGCCAAACCCGGCAAGGACAACGGTGTTGGGGTTGGCATAGGCGCAGACGGTGGGTGCGGTGTGGCCGTCGGCGGAGGGGATTGGGTTGGTGTTGGCAATGCGGATAGCGCGGACTGGACCTGCTCCTCAGCGAGTTGCCTCGCCTCGCCTTCAGAGATACCGCAGGATGCCAGGAGAATGACCACCACCAGGGCAGCGGATAACAAAGCTAGGATATTGTGCCCGCGCGTCTGCTCCATTACCGCAGCATCTCCACCTTATCGCTGTGATTCCAATCTTGAATCCACAGTATTCCCTACATTGCATCCTAGATAGGAATCAATGAAGAAACAATGATGGCAACACTCATAGATTGCCCAATCACCATCTGAAACAAGTGTGTTCCCTTGATTGAACGTGGTACCATTCGGCCCTAGAAATTGTGTACCCCACATGCCAGCATGTGCTTCGGCGTGGCATTGCCTGTGCCGATAATGGGTTTACTCTCGATAAAAATGAAACCTGAGGAGTTGTTCTATGCCTCAAGAATTCGAGCGGGTAGCGGACGAAGCTGACCTGCCTCCCGGTAAAACAAGAATTGCAGTGGTACAGGGTACCGAGCTATGCATGGCGAACATCGATGGTAAGCTCTACGCCATCCACAATGAGTGCCCGCATGACAGATGGGCGCTTGATGGCGCCAAGCTTGATGGCGAGGAACTGGTCTGCCCCGGGCATGGGTTGTTGATAAACCTGCCCAACTGCACGGTGAATGCGATGCGGGACTCACCCGACAATCCGTTGGTCAAGCAATACCCCATTAAAGTAGAAGACGGCGGTATTTGGGTGGCGAACCTGTAATCTCGCCGAAATGGCGCTGTGTGTCCTAATTAATTGAAAAAACATCCGGAGGATAACGATGGCTAAACGACATCAAGTAGTGATTGTGGGCGGAGGCCCCGTGGGCGTTGGTTTGGCGGTTGAGCTTGGGCTTAGGGACATCGACTGCGTGGTCATTGAACGTCGAAGAGACTTGCCGAACCTGCCGAAGGGACAGAACCTGACTTCACGGACACTGGAGCACTTCTACTTCTGGGGCATCGAAGACGAGCTTCGAGACGCCAGGATCATGCCCAAGGAGTACCCCATTGGCGGCGTGCTCGCCTACAAGAACTTGATGAGTGAATATTGGAATCGACCTCGAAGAGGCCGTGTGGCATCCCGGGCGCACTATTATGTGGACGGAGATAGGATGCCCCAGTATCGCTTGGAAGCCGTCCTTAGGGAAAAGATAAAATCACTGCCCTCAGTGGAAGTCCTGTATGAAACGACAGTCAAATCGGTGGAACAGGATGAGGACGGCGTGAGCGTCACCTACGACTCGGGCATTTGGCCCTACGATGAAGAGACTATTCATGGCGACTACGTGATTGGGTGCGATGGCGCCCGGTCAGTGGTGCGGGAACAACTGGGGATTGAACGGATCGGCTCTGACTTCGAGCAGAAGATGGTGCTGGCTGTTTTCACCTCCACTGTGTTCCACGATGCGTTGGAGCGGTTCCCCCACAGCTCTACGTACAGGGCGTTGGACCCCGAGTTCAATGGCTACCCGTTCATGATCGGGAGAGTTGTTGTAGGCGAGAGCTTCTTCTTCCTTGCCCCCGTGCCCAACGACACCTCAAAAGAGGACTTCGATTACCAGGCACTGCTGAACAGAGCGGCAGGTTTCGAGTTTGAGGCTTCCTTCGAGCATGTTGGCTTCTGGGATCTCAAAGTGTCCGTTGCTGACAAGTACCAGGTGGGCCGCGCGTTCATCGCCGGAGACTCCGCTCACAGCCATCCCCCATTCGGTGGGTTTGGACTGAACAACGGCCTGGAAGACATCACCAACCTGGGCTGGAAGCTGGCTGCCAAGTTGCAGGGTTGGGGAGGGGAATCCCTGCTTGAATCCTACAGCGAAGAGCGCCGACCGATCTTCTGGGAAGTGGGCGAGGACTTCATTGCTAGAAACATCGAGAAGGAAGGCGAATTCCTGAACACCTTCAGCCCTGAAAAAGACCTGGCCGAGTTCAAGCGGGAATGGAAGAAATTCCAGGATGACGGTGGCAGCCGGGGTCAGGTCTATGAACCCAACTACGAGGGTTCCCCCGTGGTCTTGGGGCCGGAAGGCGGCGTTTCCAGCGCTCACGGCTCATTCGAGTTTGCGGCACGGGCCGGCCACCACCTTTCCCCACAGCCACTGTCCGGTGGTCGCTATCTCCCGGCGGAGTTGGGCTCCGGCTTCACCCTGCTGGCCATTGATGCCGACGATGGTGATGTCCAGACCCTCGAAAAGGCGGCACAGGCAGAAAAAATACCATTCACTGTGGTGCGTGATACCTGTGAGGGTGGTCGACAGCGCTATGAGGCGAAGCTAATCCTCATCCGACCTGACCAGCACATCGTATGGGTTGGGGATACCGCGCCAGACGATGCAGCCGGAGTTATGCGTAAGGTGATTGGCCGCGCTTAACTCTGACTCGACATTCTAGGAGACATAACACAGCCCTCAGCATCATGTTGGGGGCTGTGTTCTTTTTAGATGCATCCGGTAGGTTCTCGATAGTAATTACTGAGTTGCAGGGACAATCCTATACAGGTTTGCTAGACTGTCTCAGTATCTATTCCAACTTTGCCTGCAGGAGTTCGCATGGAACGCATCCTTTTCCAGAAAACAACGTTATCCAATGGCCTTGATGTCATACTGCATCAAGACAAATCGCTCCCCGTTGTGTCCGTCAACGTCT
This sequence comes from Dehalococcoidia bacterium, assembly GCA_029936935.1. Classification (GTDB taxonomy): domain Bacteria; phylum Chloroflexota; class Dehalococcoidia; order Lucifugimonadales; family UBA1127; genus UBA1127. Next base: position 5,177 of record JAPYRQ010000051.1, read on the forward strand.
GGTACCACGTAGGCTCCAAAGAGGAGCAACCTGGGAAAACGGGGTTCGCCCACCTCTTTGAGCACCTCATGTTTGAAGGCACCAAGCACCACAATAGCAGCCACTTCGGCCCACTTCAGGAGATTGGCGCTTCACTCAACGGCTCCACCACCACGGACCGCACCAACTACTGGGAGAACGTCCCTTCAAACTACCTTGAGTTGGCACTGTGGCTGGAATCGGACCGCATGGGCTTCCTGCTGGAGGCTCTGGATCAGAAGAGATTCGACGTTCAGCGCGATGTGGTGAAGAACGAGCGTCGGCAGAGCTATGAGAATCGGCCCTACGGCATTGCCAGCCTTGAGTTGCAGGAATCCATCTATGCCAGCCCCCACCCGTACCACTGGCCGGTCATCGGCTATATGGACGATTTGGATGCTGCTACCCTTGAGGATTGCCACGCCTTCTATCGCCAGTACTACGGCCCTGCGAATGCCAGCCTCTCCATTGCGGGCGATTTTGAGTTCGATGATGTGAACCGCCTCGTCGAAAAGTACTTTGCCGACCTGCAGGGTGGACACGCAGTACAGAAGTCGCAGCCCTTGCAAGCACCGAAGGCTGGTAGGATCGAGCGAACGCTCTACGACAACGTGAACCTTGCCCGTTGCTACCTTGTGTGGCCGGGCGTCCCACGCTTCCATCCTGATGAGGCTGCCCTGGATGTCCTGTGCGACATCATGAGCGATGGCCGCAGCTCCCGTATGAACCAGAAGCTGGCGTACGAGAAACAGATCGTCCAGGGAGTGAACATCCGCAGCGGCACAGCAGAACTTGCCGGGGACATCCAGCTCGATGCCACCATTGCCGATGGCCACACTACGGACGAGGCTATCAGCGAGGCGATGGCTGTGATTGAAGGACTGCAAAAGCAGCCTCCCACCGAGCAGGAGATCGCGCGGACAAAGAACCGGATTGAGTGGGGCCATGTACGCCAACTCGCCAACGTTGGTGGCTTTGGCGGCATAGCGAACCAACTCAACACATTCAACATCTTTGGTGGAGACCCAGACTTGCTGAACACCGATATCGAACGGTACCTCGCAGTGGAGCCTGAGGACATTCAGCGCGTTGCGAATACGTACTTCAATGACGATGCCCACGTGAAATTCGTCGTGATGCCTGAGGCAGCACTGTCATCACAGCCGAAGGTATCCGCCCCGCCAGTGGATCGTACGATTCAGCCAGCTGCGACCGAGCCTCGACCATTCACGCCGCCGACGCTCCAGAGCGGGCAGTTGTCCAACGGACTTAAGGTAGTTGTTGCTGAGAAGCGTGGAGTACCAGCGGTATCCTTTGCCGTGTTGCTTGCCACTGGAGGCTCAGCCGACCCCGAAGGGCTGCCTGGATTGGCGAACACCACCGGTGACATGCTGCAAGAGGGGACTGAAACCCGTACCAGCAACCAGATTTCTGAAGAGTTTGAGTTCATTGGCACACGTCTGGGAATCCACGCAGGGCGGGAACAGACATCACTATCGGTCTCTACGCTGACCAGGGAATGGCCCAAAGCCCTCAGCCTGGTAGGTGACTTGCTCTTGCACCCGGTGTTTCCGGAAGAGGAGCTTAACCGGGTGAGGAACGAGACCATCAACGACCTCCGCAGGTTGCAGGACGATGCCACCTCAGTTGCAGGCCGGGAGTTCGCTGTTTTGATGTACGGCGCAAATACCCCCTATGGCCACTCCGTTTACGGCACTGAAGAATCCATGAGAGAAATAAGCCGAGACGATCTGCTTGGCTATTTCCAACGCCATTTCAACCCTGGAGCAGCCACCCTTTCGGTGTCGGGTGATGTCTCCCTGGGTGAAGCAATGAAACTGGCTGAAGAGGTGTTTGGTAGCTGGAATGTGACGTCACAACCAGCTGCAGCCGGCCAGAAGGAACCTGATACTGTTACGGGCATCACCTTGGATAAGACGACTATTTATCTGCTGGACAAACCGAGAGCAGCTCAGTCCGTGATCCGGGCCGGGATACTTGGACTATCACGTGATGACCCTGATTACTTTGCACTCATGGTGTTTGACCACCTGTTCGGTGGGCAGTTCACCGCCAGATTGAATATGAACCTTCGCCAGGACAAGGGCTACAGCTATGGCTATCGATCCTGGATAGAGTGGCACAAGACATCTTCGGTCCTCATGGTGGGTGGTTCTGTGCAGACAGAGGTGACAGCGCCCGCCGTGGTGGAGACGCTCAAGGAGATAGCGGAGGTCATCGGCAGCAGGCCGGTAGAGGAATGCGAGTTCCAAGCGGCCAAGGATGCACTACTCCAAAGCTACCCCTTGTCGTTCGAGACACCCTGGCAGACGTTGGGCCACCTTGGGCCGATTGTGCAGTTTGGACTACCCCACGATTACCTCGCCACGTTTTCGGACAACATAGGCAAGGTCACTCTTCAGGATGTGCAGAGGGTGGCGAACGAGCGTTTGAATAAAGACAGGCTGACGATGCTTGTGGTAGGCGATAGGTCTGTGATTGAAACTGAACTCAAGGCAATCGGGCCGGAAATCATTGTCATAACCGACAACGCATAGCAAGAGCTTAGCACACGATACCAGGAGGGCCTTCATGCAAGGGATGCTGTTTTTAGGCGACAAACAGGTAGGGCTGCGCGACTTCCCGGACCCCACGCCGACGGCCAGTCAGGTCGTCGTAAAAATGAAGGCCACCGGACTGTGTGGGAGCGACCTTCGGCCATATCGGTCTACACTCGACGGGCTTGGAGGGCGGGCGAGCATTATCGGTGGGCACGAACCGTGTGGCGAGGTTGTAGAGCTTGGCCCCGACGTCCGCACCCTTAAGGTGGGCGACCGGGTGATGGTCCATCACTACAGCGGCTGCGGTCACTGCGAGCACTGCCTGTCCGGCTGGGCCCAGTTGTGTCAAAACGACATGACTTTGTACGGCTCCACTACCCACGGAGGGTTCGCGGACTACCAGTTGGTGGAAGCCCACATGTGCGTCCCCATGCCGGAATCGCTGACCTACGAAGAAGGCGCAGCGTGCTCCTGCGGCACTGGAACTGCCTACCAGGCTCTCAAACGCCTGAGCGTATCTGGGCGGGACACATTTGCTGTGTTCGGCCAGGGCCCGGTGGGCCTCAATGCGACGCTTTTCGGTGCAGCCACCGGAGCCAACGTTATCGCCATCGATCCTATCGCTGAGAGACGTGCGCTGGCGCTCAAGCTGGGTGCATCCCATGCCATAGACCCGATGGCTGTCGACCCCATTGAAGCAATCAAGGAGATAACCCACGGTAAGGGCGCAGAGGCATCGCTCGATGCATCGGGCGTCGGTGAAGTACGGCGGACTGCGGTGTTGTCTACCCGGGTGTGGGGTCGGGCCTGCTTCGTGGGCGAAGGCGGTGGCGTGAACTTTGAAGACGCCACCAATGACATCATCCATCGACAGGTCACGCTAATTGGCTCATGGACGTTCAGCACAGTGGTGTTGGAAGAGCTGGGCAACTACATCGTCGACCGCAAGATACCCCTCAAAGACCTGCTGCTCTACCGTTACCCTCTTGCCCAGGTGGAGGAGGCGTTCACGCTCTTTGAGGCAGGGGCCGCTGGCAAATCGACCATCATCTGGAGCTAATGCCCTTTGGTGGCGGTGGTTACTCGGTAGGCGGATTGATAAACATACTGGCGATACCCTTACCGCTGTCCATTTCCAACATGGTGTCTAACCGAAGGCCGTCGCCATTGAACGCGGCGCTCTCCGCCAGGAAGTTGATGAGTATGGTGCTATTGCCGCGTTTGCCAGCGTAAGGAACGCCAACCCGTAGGACATTGCCTATCTGTGAGAACTCCATACCGTTGAGCAACTGCCCTGATGGTTCGATTAATATCGAAGGCTCGTCCACTTCAGAAATGAACTCCAGGGAGAACGAGTTGAGACGGTAATATCGCTCCGGTGTTATCGGTATCTCAACGAAGAATGGGACATAACCATCAGCATTGACCCGGCCTGCTCTGACGAAGACCTGCCCAACGGTGTTGCCCTCGTCGTCAAAGTACTTTGATAGAACATCACCCGGTTCTCCAGACGTATCCGGAGAACCGGTGGTCAGCGTGATGTTTTCACCACATGCCGCCAGAACCACCACTGCGGTCAGAGTCAGTATCAAGAACGTGATCCGATGTTTCATTGTGGAAGACTTCTCCAACTATTGATGCCATACGTTAGATGGTAGGTAATTGTCTCCTATCTACCACACGACCTCAAGGGAATTACCGCGTTGGTGCAGGAACGGGAACAAGCTGTTCAGAGGTAGTCATCCCATCGGCTATATCGCTGCTGCCACCAGTCCACATGCGAACCCACCGTTGCCCTTCTTCCGATGACGTGATGAGCAGCACTCAGATTTTGATGGTCATCACGCCGGAAGAGGTTTTCTCACGCATCCAGGTTCGTAGCCATTCGGATCAAAAGCCCACCACCTAGACGTTTGCCTGACGCCTATCTTCTACGATGCGTCCATGCGGCGAAGTCGACGCACCGTCAGTAGGAACGAGATCAGAATCACTGCGGCTGTGCCGATGATTGCAGCAGGCAACTCGATGACCCGCTCGCTCAACTCCTCGAACGTCGACTCATCCATTCCATGCATGAGCGCCAGCGTGTAGCTCCGAACGCTGAAGTACTCTATCCCGGTGATCAGAGAAGAGACGAGCCCTTCCCAAAAGAATACGTAGATGAGCGCGATGGCGATGGCGAATCTGCTCATGAGGCCGGCCCAGGTGAAAATAGCGGCGTACGCTGCCGCGCCTGCAAACAATGACACGCCTACTGCAAGTGCAGGTTGGAAACTGGCATTCAGCCCAACCATGGTTACGATGACGCCGCTGATGACCAGCAACGGTCCACCTATTGCGACGGACGCCAGCAGCTTGTGCAGTGCGATTTTCCAGCGTGAAATCGGTTTCAGCACCAGGTACACTAGCGTGCCGTCCTCTATCTCATTGCCGAACGCCGCTGTTGAGAGCGCCATCATGCTGATGGGCATGATTCCGCCTACGAAAAGCCCCTCCAGCATGAAATTAATGTAGTCGCGTTTGTCCGCCTCTTCGCCCCCTCCCAGGAAATGGAACAGCAGGCTAAGGCCTACGGGAAGTACGGCCAACAAGAGTACGAGGGCCATTCTCCAACGACCACCCAATTGTCTGAGGGACAGCCAGAATACGGATCCCATCTATCGCTCCACTATGTAACTGAAGATACTCTCAAGGGAGTCATCCAGAGGCTCCACTCGGGTCAATCGAATCTGTTGTTCCTGCGCCAGCTTAGGGACGGACTTCATGAACGCCGTAACGTTTCGGCTCAGGACTACGATCTCGTCGTCGGACTCAATACTGACAGACTCTACTGCGTCGGTCTTCACGAGGGCCGCTGCCATGAGGCGAGGGGCGTCTGTGACGATGCGCACCTGGTACGCCCGTTCGTCTAACTTTGCACGGATGGCACGGTAGTTACCGGCTGCTGCCAGCTTCCCACTCATCATGAGCAGAATACGCTCGGCAATCACCTCAACCTCCTCAAGGATGTGTGAGGAGATGAGGATCGTTTTGCCCTCTTCCGCCAGCTGCTGAATGAGGTCCTGGAACTCTACGCGCTGCTGGGGGTCTGTTCCGGAAAGCGGCTCGTCCATGATCAGCACTTGCGGGTCGTGGACCAAGGTCGATGCCAAACGCATCCGCTGGCGCATCCCTCGAGAGTAGGCGCCAAGGTTCCTATGCTGGACATCTGAAAGCCCTACACGTTGGATAGCTAGGTCAACAGCATCTGCTGGCGATGGCAAGTCATAGAACTTGGCGGCGAATTCAACGAATTGACGACCTGTATAGAAGGGGTACACCGCTTCATTGGCTGTCAAAACCCCGATGCGGCGATACAACTCATAGTTGTCACGAACTGGCTCACCAAGGACTATTACTTCACCATCAGAGGGCTTTGACAGGCCGGACATGAGATTGAGCAGGGTAGTCTTCCCTGCACCGTTAGGCCCAAGCAGTCCGGTCACCCCGGGGTTCACGCTGAGGGTTACATCGTTGAGCGCCACAACGTTGCCAAACCACTTGGAGAGGCCGCGCACATCTATGACGGGCTGGGTTGAAATTGTCTCAAGCGCGCTCATGCGGCAATCCTCCTGTAGCGCCACCAGAGAACGAAGCCCAGGGCCAGCATTACAAGCGCGTACCAGCCGATGGGAATACTGTTGTTCAACTCTGAAATGTGGCCGGGTGATGATGAAATATCGTCTTCGTCAAAGATGATGTCGTTCAGATGGAGAGTAACTCCAGTGATATTGATTAGTCTGAACCACTTGGCATAGTCCCGAGTCAACGGTTCACATTGCTCAAAACTATCCCCGGGGCCATGGTCATCGCATTCCGTCAGAATTCCAGAGACCAGTGACGAAAGAAAGATGATTCCAATCGCGAATGCCGTGGCGTAAGCTCGACGGGTAGTAAACGCGGAAACCGTTAGCGGGAGCGTGGTAGCGAAGATCGCTATGACAAGCCCCGCCCCAAGAAACCTGGGGATGTCCAACCAGTTGTCTTTCAGGTAGTCCAAGGGGTTGTCTGCGCCTAGCGTCAGCCCTACAAGCAGGAGTATCTGCCCCGAATACACGAGCAACAGTGTGATTGAGAAGAATGCCAGCCATCGAGCAGCTACGTAGTCTGTGGATGTCATCGGCCTGACCAGATATAGCCCAAGCACGCCAGATCGTCTGTCCGGGCAGAGGAGTTCCGGTGCCATGATCGCGGCGAAAAGCGTCAACAACACCGAGACGATTTGATAGTAGTCAGAGTGAGTTGGGATATCTATATCTTCAGCTACTGAAGCGATGAACGCCAAAATGACCGCAGGGGCCATTACAACGATGAAGAATATGAGGGGAAGTACCTTGGAGGAAGACCCACGTCCGAGGCCCAGGAGGATTCTTACTCCGTTTGTGTACAGTGCTTTTCGGGCGCGTATCCTGCCCTCGCGCGGGCCGTCGTATCGCCTGTAGCCCAGGTCAAACAGCTCGCCTGCCGACTCTGTCATTACTGGTCACCCCGGAAGATGTCTGACAGCTGGTGCCTACGGGGTGCCATGCGCCTGAGTTGGGCATCAACCTCTACAACGGCATCGCGAATCTGGTCATATTGATCTTCGTTTTCCTGCTGGACGGCTATGGAAGACCCCTCCAAAGACGCTTCAATCCCCCGGGAGGTCAACGCCGCAATCAGCTCATCCCGCTTGTCATCCACATCAATGAATATCGTCTGAGTTTCCTGTGTGTATTGGGAGACGTCACCTGCTTCTTTCACTCGACCTTCGTCCAGGACGATGATGCGGTCACAGGTGCTCTCCACATCTCCCATAAGGTGGGTTGAGAGGATGATGCTTATGCCGAAGTCTCGCCCGGTGCGGCGGATGAGCTTCAACATCTCTTCCCTGCCGCCCGGGTCGAGCCCCACGGTGGGTTCGTCCAGCAGCACGATGACCGGGTCATGGACAAGGGCCTGGGCCAACTTGACCCGTTGCTTCATCCCCGTTGAGTACTCGCCAATGGATCGGTAACGCTCCTCGTCAAGGCCTACGTGTCGTAGGATGTCCGCTGCGCGGGTGCGTGCGTGCGATGGGGGGAGGCCGCTGATCTGAGCCATGTGGGTGAGGAACTCTGAGGCTGTCATGGAACTGGGGAGGCATTCTCCTTCAGGCATGTAGCCCAGGAGCGTCCGGGATTCAACCGACTCGTAAGGATCATTCCCTGAAACCTCTGCTGTACCGGAGGTGGGCTTGAGCAGCCCCAAAAAGAGTTTGATTGCTGTGCTTTTGCCTGCACCATTCGAGCCCAGCAGCCCGGTAATTCCTTCTTCGACCTCAAAGCTGACGGACTCCAGTGCGATGGTGGAGCCATAGTGCTTTGTGAGGTTGGTGGCCTTCAGAAGGGAAGTCATGCGGGAAAGCATACCATCAAGAAGAATGTTTGAGAACGGCATTCCGTTCGATTTTTACAACATGTCACTATGTGGGTAATTTTGACGGCGCGCACCCTATGGTACGGCTAGAGGAGGGCTGACTAGTCACCAGAATCCAGGAGTGAAAATGCATAGGCTTGGCTGAACTTATTGTCCATCTCTTCTTGGGCGATGTTGAGAAACGCAACAACGTTAGATGGGAGGTCTCTGCCCTTTAACGTGACCAGGCCTATGGTTCCCAGCACGGGTAAGAAGTTTACAGGCGAAGCAAGGAATTTTCCAGCATCTCCCGGGTCTATGGCGAAGGAAGAGATGATGGAGACGCCTACCCCCAACTCTACATAACGTTTCACAGCCTGGAGGTTATCCAGTTCAACAACCTCGTTGGTTGGGAGTCGTTCTTTTTGCATTGCCGCTTTGACTAAATCAGGTGTTTGATTGAAACGGCTGTGGAATATGAGTGGATGGCTGGCAATTTCTCTCAGGCTGGGGCTGGCCAGATCGCTCAAAGGATGGCCTAGCCTGGTGACTAAGATTGGACTGAGTTCACTGAGAGGGATGAATTCCAGGTTGCTTGGTAACCCCTGCTCTATCAATATCCCAACATCGGCATCGCCGTTAGTGATGGCTTCAACGACGGCAGGCCGCAACCTTTCCTGGATGCGAATGCTACTGTTTGGATGGGACTCGGTATATTTCTGAACCACCGCCGGAAGTTTGAACCCGATGATGTCCGAGTTGCCAACGAATCGTACAGGGCGATTCTCTATTTGCGTATCCAGGCCGTCTAACAAACTATCGATGCTGTCGATGATGGGGGTGACGCGTTCCGCAAGGGCCTCGCCGAGGGGTGTCAGCTTGAGGGGTCGTTTGCCGCGGAAGAACAGCTCACCGCCAACCGTGTCCTCCAACTGATGCAGGTGTTTACTCGCCAGAGGTTGGTCGATACCCAACATCTCTGCAGCCCGGGTCAAATGACGGGACTTTGCCACGGCAGCAAACAGACGGAGATGCCGAAGTTCCAAAGGGCCGACCTCCTCTTAGCGTTCTAGACATCTTGATTATACGCACATTGCATGATTAAGGAGCAACACCCCTTGGTTGATGCAAAGCCGAAAGACAAGACGTGAGGCCACAGGTCGAAGCATCGGACATCACAGAGTCCAAATTCAAGCGCGATGTGTATTTAGTTAGCTACTCTCCTGCATAAGTGCCAAAGAGCTTCCAGTCTGCATCGCCGGGAATGATTTCTTCGTGGGCCTGAATCCTGGCATTCAGGGTTGGGTCCATAGCCGGTGGCTCAACCCCCTCCTGGGTGTTCTGTGCCGCGTCAACCAACATACGGCGGATCTTGATGATTGCCGAGTTTGTGCCGCCAAGGTGCTCCTAGCTCCTGTCCGTGATACCGCCCATGCTCTCTGTAACGGCTAGATCCTGGGTCTGAATACCAACAATCCCGAAGAAGGTAGTGGCCTTTTGAACGTCCCTATCAAGCATGTAGTCGTTCCACGGGCTGAATGGAAGGCTTGCTGTCTTCTATCGGGATTCATTGACAACTCGTATGAGGTTAGATAGACTTAAAGTACTGATTTAAAGGACGAGCTGTAATAATGTTTCAAACGTTTATACCATGTTGTTGTTGCTCCGATAACGAGGGAAAAGCCTTCGTCAGCGGTGCGCAGGAGAAGTAAATCCACAGACGTAACCCAATAGACGAACGCGTTAATCCCTTTCAGGAAGCTGAGAGGGATTTTTATTTGCCCAAACGGCTGGGCATCGGTTTGTAATACTGGCGGCGAGAATAGAGGCCACCGGTAAGAACGAGAATGGAGTATTGAATGGCGGTTGCAGAGTCTGAACAGTTGAGCGCTGAAGACCTAACTGCTCTGAACAGTCGTTTTGAGCAGTCAACGCCTGAAGAAGTGTTGGCCTGGGTGAAGGAGCGTTTCGGAGCGAAAGCCATTCAAATGTCTAGCTTCGGGCTAGAGGATGTGGCGTTGTTTGACATGTACTGGCGCGTTGACCCCAAGGCCCGACTGACAACGTTGGATACATGGCGACTCCCAACTGAGACATACACGGTCATCGACCAGATACGTCTGCGATACAAGACCGACGTTGAGGTGTATCAACCTGACCCGGATGCGGTGGGACGCATGGTGGCGGAGCATGGATTCAACCTCTTTTATAAGGGTAAGGATAACCGAGTTATCTGTTGCCACGTGCGCAAGGTGGACCCCCTGGAACGTGCTTTGGCTTCCGCAGATGCATGGGTTACAGGACTGCGGCGTGACCAGGGCATGGAGCGCAGCAAGACCGCCATTGTTGAATGGGACCAGGCTCATTCCAACTACAAGGTGAACCCTCTAGCCAATTGGAGCTTTGATCAGGTACGGCAGTACGTAGAAGAAAACTCCGTCCCCTACAACGTTTTACATGACCAGGGATACCCATCAATCGGGTGCGCTCCATGCACCCGCGCAGTTGAACCGGGAGAGGACCCTAGATCCGGGCGATGGTGGTGGGAGAGCGATCCAGATGCAAAGGAGTGTGGGCTCCACCTCGTCGCGCCCGCTACACGATAACCATGACCAACCAAGTTAACAGTACTATTCTGGTCTCCGATTCCAAACACTTACGTGATTTGGAATCGGAATCGCTACACATCATCCGTGAGGTGATAGCTGAATTTGATCGTCCCGCGCTCTTATTCTCCGGAGGCAAGGACTCCGCGGTGCTGCTGCACCTGGCCTTGAAGGCCATCCGGCCAGCCCCGTTACCTTTTCCAGTAGTGCACATAGATACCGGGCATAACTTCCCTGAAGTAATTGCCTTTCGTGACCGCATAGTCGAGAAGCTAGGGGTGGAACTGATGGTCGGCTCAGTGGGTGAAGCCATCGGTACCGGGTTCATTCCAAGACCCGCTACAGAGAACGCCTCGAGAAACCGGCTTCAGACGCCGGTCTTGTTGGAGACGATCCGTCGCGGGAGGTTCACGGCGGTCTTTGGTGGGGCTCGGCGTGACGAAGAACGGGCCAGAGCCAAAGAGCGAATTTATTCCCTGCGTGACGATTTCGGGCAGTGGGATCCCCGCAACCAGCGTCCAGAGTTGTGGAATCTCTACAATGGCAGCATCGACACCGGCCAACACATGCGAGTATTTCCTATCTCTAATTGGACTGAATTGGACATTTGGCGCTACATCGCCGAGGAGAGCATAGACCTCCCGGAGGTCTATTATGCCCACGAC
>JAPYRQ010000052.1 GCA_029936935.1 Dehalococcoidia bacterium
CCTTGATCCCTGCCAGGTCGATTACTGCGCGGACGGTTGCTCCCGCTACCACGCCGGTGCCGTCAACTGCCGGCTTTAGCATGACTTTAGATGCGTGATACTTGGTTACGATGTCATGAGGGATGGTGTTCCCCCGTAGCGGCACTTCGATGAGGTTACGTCGAGCGATAGCCACGCCCTTACGCACTGCATCCGGCACTGCCGCTGCCTTACCAAGGCCGATGCCGACGATGTTCTTGCCATCACCAACAGCAACCATTGCGTTGAAGCGCATGTTCTTACCACCGGCAGTCACCTTGGCGATACGGCGGATGAGCAGTACACGCTCCGTTAGATTCTGAACATTCTCCGGCGCCACTCGTGGAGCCAAGTCATATGGTGTCAATTTGGGCATTAGAACGTTAGCCCCCCTTCACGAGCTGCATCGGCAAGGGCTTGCACCCTTCCGTGATAGGCATAGCCACCGCGGTCAAACACTACCTGGGTCACGCCCGCAGTCTTACCTCGAGTTGCGGCTAATGCGCCCACCAGCTTGGCGACTTCCGTCTTAGCCTTCCCCTCGCACTCTGAACGAATCTCAGCGTCCATGTCCGATGCCGCGGCAAGGGTGTGGCCTATCTCATCATTGATGATCTGGACGGAGATATGGTTACTGCTCCGGAAGACCGCCATACGGGGTCGCTCCGGGGCGCCATAGACTTTTCTGCGAACACGGATATGACGGATGACCCGCTTTGCCCGTGCTGATTTTGCTTTTCCCTTGTACCGTAACGGCCGAAGGGCAACTACCTTTGTTGGCACGTTATCCTCTCCACTGTGCTGAGCTTATGTCCGCGCAGCGCTCTTACCAGCCTTGAGTCTTACTACCTCACCGGTATACCGGACCCCTTTTCCTTTGTAGGCGTCCGGTTTTCTGGTCGCTCTAATAGTGGCTGCAATCTGTCCAACCTGCTGCTTATCGCATCCATCCACTAGCAAGTGGGTGGGTGTGTCCACAGTGAACGTAATGCCTTCCGGGGCTTCAATATCCACCGGATGGCTATACCCCACAAGAAGCGTAATATTCTTGCCGACCTGCTGAACGCGGTACCCGGTACCAACCAGTTCCAGACTCTTCTGGAATCCATCAGTCACGCCGATAACCATGTTGTTAAGCAGTGATCTGGTCAAACCCTGCAGCGCCCTGATATTCGCCTCGTCGTTGGGTCGTTCCACCCTAAGGACACCGTCCGCTTGGACAATCCCCATCTCAGGATGAAAGGTCTGTTCAAGGGTACCTTTGGGGCCCTTGACGGTAACGGAGTTCTCCGCACCTAGCGTGACCTCAATACCCTTGCCAATAACAACGGGTGCTGAACCTATCCGGGCTACAATTCGTTTTTGTTCTTTTTCTACCATGATGTGCCGCCTTCTACCACACGTAGCAGAGGACTTCCCCCCCGATGCCACGATTTCGGGCGTCCTGCCCACTCATCACGCCCTGAGACGTTGAAAGGATTGATATACCCAGACCGCCGAATACCCGAGGAATCTCTCCACGGTTTACATAGATCCGTAGGCCCGGGCGACTAATGCGCTTCAACCCTCGGATGGATGCCTGGTTCCTTATGGTTGGATGCAGCCGTAGACGCAACATGCGCCACTGGCCGCTCTTCACCGTGTCCACGTCCCTGACAAAACCCTCTTCTTTGAGGATGTTGGCCACTGACTGCTTCATCTTGGACATAGGCACCAGAACCGAATCATGTCGCGCCATTCCGGCATTACGTACTCGGGTCAACAAATCTGCAATTGGGTCTGTTACTCCGCTCACTACTGCTCCTACCTGCTTGCTTTACGGACTCCCGGAATCTCGCCACGAAGGGCAAGCGTCCGGAAGCAGATGCGGCAAAGACCAAAGTGCCGGATATACGCACGGGGTCGTCCACACAACTGACATCGGTTGTTCAGCCGAGTAGAGAACTTCGGCGTTCGTTTTGACTTGGCGATCATGCTGGTCTTAGCCACCGCTTGCTCCTATGGTTTTCTCGTAATACTCAGGTCTACGCTATGCGTTGACGACTTGCCGTTCCTGTACTCGTGTGAAAGGCATGCCCATCAACTCCAGCAGGCGAAGCCCCTCTTGGTCCGTCTTGGCGCTGGTAATGATATTCACCTGGAATCCACGTAGCTTATCGATTTTGTTGTAATCGATTTCCGGGAACACAATCTGCTCACGGATACCTAGCGAGTAGTTTCCTCGGCCGTCGAATGCGGATCGAGAAACCCCTCGGAAGTCACGTATTCGTGGTAATGCCGTGTTGAACAGCTTGTCCAGGAAAATGTACATCCTATCGCCGCGCAATGTAGCCATGACGCCAATCGCCTGGCCTTCACGCAGCTTAAACGTTGCTACGGACTTTCGAGCCTTCGTAGATACCGGCCGTTGACCGGTGATCATACCAATGTCACTCAGCGTGGCTTCCATAGCCCTCGCGTTGGTCAGGGCTTCACCAAGGCCAACGTTGATAACCACCTTGAGAACCTTGGGAATCTCCATGATGTTAGGGTAGGAGAATTCCTGGGTCATCTGGCCAGCAAGCTCTTCCCGGTAACGCAACAGCAGACGCGGACGTTCACCGCCCGTTGCAGGTCGCTTGCCCTTAGGTGCCTTAGGTTCCTCAGCAGACGCCGTGCTCTCAGGAGCCTCTTGGGTCTCCTCTTCGCTGGCTTCAGTTGAATCCTCTGGCTCTTCTACTCGATCGGTTGGTTGCACTTCTTGCATAGCCGCACTTTCTTGCCGTCATTCAGAAACGTGAATCCCATTCTGGCGGCAACGCCGCACAGGGGGCAAATTAATTTGACATTGGATATGGACAAAGGCGCTTCCATTGTGATGATCCCCGCCTGGTTCACTCCGGGCTGAGCCTTCTGATGACGCTTCACCATGTTAGCGCCCTCTACATAGACCCGGTTGTCCTGAGGGTAAACCCGCTGGACTTCACCTTGCTTACCGCGATCTCTTCCCTTGGTGATCACGACAGTGTCTCCCTTATGGATCTTCTGTGCCATTGCCGCTTGTCCTTCTCCGCTTACTTAACGATATATTCTTAAACGCGCTGAGGGGTTACACAACCTCTGGCGCTAGGGACACAATCCGCATGTAACCTTTTTCCCGTAATTCTCTGGCCACTGGGCCAAAGATACGTGTGCCTACAGGCATCTGTGCTTCATTCAAGATGACTGCCGCATTCTCATCAAACCTGATGTGCGTGCCATCGGGTCGTCGTGTGTTCTTCACTACTCGCACAATCACTGCCCGAACCACTTTGCCGGCACGGATAGCTTCCTGTGCATTGGGAACCGCGTCTTTCACAGAGCATGTGATAACGTCCCCAAGGCCTGCATACCGTCGGAAGCCGGACCCCGGGATGCCGATGCACATTAATTGCTTGGCTCCGGAGTTGTCCGCTACGGTCAATCGAGACATATGCTGGATCATGCGTCCTCTTTCTTGGCCTCAGAATCATCTTCTGAGGACGCTTCCTCACTGGTATCTTGTTCCGGAGCTTCTGGCTCAGCCTCTGCTTCCGGCTCTTCAGCTTCAACTTCTGCTACAGGTTCCTCAACAGCTTCCGCTGCGGGCGCTTCTTCGGCAGCAGGGGCCTCTTCAGGTGTAGCCTCTGCAACGGGCTCTTCTGCTACTGCAGCTTCCGCTGCGGGTGCTTCTTCAGCAACAGGGGCCTCTTCCGCTGTAGCTTCTGCTACGGGCTCTTCTGTTGCTACTTCTGCCGCAGTCGCTTCCGCAGCATCCTTTGCGGCATCTTCCTCTGCCTTCGCCTTGGCCGCAGCCGCTTCCTCAGCACGTGCAGCATCTACAACCGCTTGGGCTGCAGCCGCCTCTTCGCCAGCAGGGGCCTCTTCAGGTGTAGCCTCTGCAACGGGCTCTTCTGCTACTGCAGCTTCCGCTGCGGGTGCTTCTTCAGCAACAGGGGCCTCTTCCGCTGTAGCTTCTGCTACGGGCTCTTCTGTTGCTACTTCTGCCGCAGTCGCTTCCGCAGCATCCTTTGCGGCATCTTCCTCTGCCTTCGCCTTGGCCGCAGCCGCTTCCTCAGCACGTGCAGCATCTACAACCGCTTGGGCTGCAGCCGCCTCTTCGCCAGCCACCTGTGTCGCTTCAGCCATTGCCGCTTCAGCAGCAGCTACTTCTTCGGGCTGGAGCACCTCGTGGCGCTGGAGAACCTCTTGCAACCGGAATCGCTTGGTCTTGGAGACCGGGCGACTCTCAATCACCTTGACAAGGTCGCCATACTGCGACTCGCCCAGGGGATCATGGACATACAATATTGTCTTTCGACGCAGGGCCTTGCCGTACAACTCATGGTGACGGACACGATCCACTGCCACTACCAAGGTGTTTTGCATCTTGGCACTGACGACTCGCCCTACATAACTTCGGCGGTTCACTGGCATTTAACGAATCCCCATCTCTCGTTCCCGCAACACGGTCTGAATGCGGGCAATAGTCTTTTTGACAACCTTCATTTCGTTCACGTTGGTCAGTTGATGGGTTGCCCACCGGAAACGGAGGTTCATCAACTCACGATAGGACTCATCCATCTCTTGCTGGAGTTCCTCGTTATTCTTCTCTCGAACTTCGTCAACACGCATGTTATTTACTCAAACCCTAATCTATGCCGCTGTGTGCATGAAGAAATCTGCCCGGGTCACAATTTTGCAAGGAATGGGTAGCTTGGCCGCAGCCAGCCGCAGACCCTCTCTTGCCAGTTCTTCCGGTACTCCGCCAAGCTCAAACAACATTCTGCCACGCTTGGCCACTGCTACGTAATGATCAACTGGGCCCTTACCCTTGCCTTGTCGGGTTTCAAGAGGCTTCTTGGTTACAGGCTTATCGGCAAAGACCCGAATCCATACCTGCCCACCCCTACGGATGTACCGCACCATGGCTCGTCGGGCAGCTTCAATCTGCCTGGCGGTCAACCATGCGGTCTCCATTGCCTTAAGGCCATACTCACCAAAGTGGAGGGTTGCGCCGGTAGTCGCTGCTCCCTTGCGCCGCCCACGATGTACCTTGCGATACTTAACCCTTTTGGGTTGTTGCATCACTATCTCCCTCAGCTATGGCTTCAGCCACTTCGTTTGCTACGACATCGGAGCCTTCATCCTCGGCACGCATAGTCGCTACAATTGGCGCGATGTCGTCCTCGGCAGCAGCTCGCTCCCGCTCCGGAATAACATCGCCCTTATACAACCAGACTTTGACACCGATGCGGCCCATGGCTGTGCGCGCTTCGCTTATCGCGAAATCCACGTCCGCTCGAATTGTGTGAAGGGGCACCCTGCCCATCATCACCTTTTCCGTCCGAGCGATCTCCGCGCCGCCTAGTCGACCACCAACGATGATCTTTACCCCCTGGACTCCGGCTTGCATGGAACGCTGTGCGGTCTGCTGCATCGCTCGACGATGTGCAACCCGACGTTCCAGCTGCTCGGCGCAGTTACGCGCCACCAGTGCCGCTACCATCTCCGGCTGTCGAACCTCCTGAACGGAGATACGGACCCGGCGTTCCGTCAGTGCCTCTAGGGCCTGACGCATCTCTTCAACTCGTTGACCCTGTCGCCCAATGACAATCCCGGGCCTGGCTGTCCAGATCACCACGGAAACGTCCTGAGGGCCTCGCTCAATCTCAACTTTCGGTATCCCGGCTTCCGGGTACCTTGTCAGAATGGCGTTACGCAGGCGCAAGTCCTCTTGCAAGGTATTGCGATAGTCCTTGTGCTTGGCGGCGAACCACCGGCTATCCCATTCCTTGATGATCCCTAGTCGGAATCCTATTGGATGTGTCTTATGGCCCAAAGCCTTAACCCTCCTGGTCTACGATGACGGTGATATGGCACGACCGACGGATAATCGGACTGATACGTCCGCGGGACTGTGGCCGGAACCGCTTGAGTCTTGGTGCATCGTCTGCATAAGCAGCAACCACCTTCAACGATTCAGGCGTCATGAACCGATTGTTCTCAGCATTCGCCATTGCAGATCGGATCACCTTGGAAACGGCTAGTGCTGTGGGACTGGGCACGTATTGGAGTGCAGCCAAAGCCACATCAACTCGTTTACCGCGAATCAACCCCAAGACTCGTCGCACCTTCTGTGGCGACATTCCAAAATTTCTATGGATAGCCTTTACTGGCACGGTGTTCCTCTTTCCCCTTAGCCTTGGGGCCTGGTAGTTCGTTCACTTCTGCCTGCGTGTCCACGGAACGTCCTGGTTGGAGCAAACTCCCCCAACCGGTGGCCCACCATGTTCTCCGTCAGGTATACAGGGACATGGCGCCTGCCGTCATGCACAGCAATAGTCAATCCAACAAAGTCCGGCATGATCATAGAGGCTCGTGACCATGTCTTGATGATCATCTTTTCACTTGTTCGCTGAGCCACATCCACCCGCTTTTGCAGCTTAGGGTGAACGAAAGGCCCCTTTTTAACGGAGCGTCCCATAGCCTATCCTTCGTCGTTTTATGATGAACCGGTTCGTATCCTTGTTTCGGCGTGTCTTCACACCCAAGGCATTCTTGCCCCACTTAGTCTTCGGATACTTCAGACCAATGGAGTTACGAGCTTCACCACCACCGTGTGGATGGTCCCGCGGGTTCATCACCTTGCCGCGGACTTCCGGTCGCTTGCCAAGCCATCGATTACGGCCTGCTTTGCCGATGGTGGTAGCTTGATGCTCAGAGTTACCAACCTGACCGATAGTTGCGTAGCATTCACTCAACACCCTTCGGATCTCACCGGAAGGGAGCCTGATCTGAGTATACCGTTCTTCACGAGCCATGAGCTGTGCGCTGCCGCCCGCTGTGCGGACCATCTGCGCGCCCCTGCCCGGGATGAGTTCAATGTTATGGATAACAGAACCCAGAGGCATCGCCCTCAGGGGCATCGCGGTCCCTGGACGAATCTCCGCTTCCTCACCGGACATGATGGGGTCGCCCACCTTGACGTTGATTGGCCACAGGATGTATCGCTTTTCGCCATCTATATAATGAATGAGCGCGATACGTGCTGATCGGTTGGGATCATATTCAATGCTGTGAACAACACCGGGTACTCCGGCTTTGTCCCTGCGCTTGAAGTCTATGATTCTATATCGGCGCTTATGACCGCCGCCGCGATGGCGAACCGTCATCTTGCCTTGTACGTTCCGACCACCACGCCTGCGCAACGGTGCCAACAGTGAGCGCTCCGGCTTGCTCTTCGTGATCTCAGCAAAGTCGGGTCGCACCAGTGTGCGAAGACCTGGGGTAATGGGCTTGAATGTCTTAAGGCCCATTCTTATACTCCCTCAAACACGGAAATCTTCTGTCCGGCCTGCAATGTCACAACAGCCTTCTTTTTGTCAGGCCCTTTGACCATCCGAGGCCCAAAGCGCTTCCTCTTACCAGGAATCTTAATGATGGTCACCTTCAGTACCTTCACTCCAAAGAGCGTCTGAACTGCCTGCTTCACCAGCGTCTTGTTGGCAGTCAAAGCAACCTGGAAGGTGAACTTATCTTCTTCTTGTAGGCGTGTGCTCTTCTCAGTCACTACAGGACCGACAAGCACGCTGGTCAACTGTGCCATTGTCATAGCGTTTACTCCCCACCCTGAGCGGTGGCAACTTCGACATCCCTACGCGCTGGCAGCCTGGGACGTTCCTCCGCCCAAAGCGCCTCAATGTGCCGGATTGCCTGGACACTCAACACCAGGTGGTCATAGTTCAGCAGGTCTACCGTATTAATTATTGCAGCAGGAATGGACTTCACTCGTTGGAGGTTGTGGCAAGCCTGCCACAACTCCTTTTGAGAGTTGGTCTCGTTCACTACCAAGCACTTGGTGCCTATAGCAATTTCCAACCCCGCCAGCGCCTTCAACACCTCTTGAGTCTTGAACGCTGGCAAAACAAACTCTTCTACTACCGTGATCTCGCCGTCGCGTACCTTCTGAGACAGAAGAGACTTAATGGCCGCACGTCGCATCTTCTTCGGGGTAGCCTGACTATAGTCGCGAGGCTTCGGCCCGAAAGTAACACCACCGCCGCGCCACTGTGGGGAACGGATGCTCCCTTGACGCGCTCGGCCAGTACCCTTCTGACGCCATGGCTTACGGCCACCACCTCGAACCTCTGCTCGAGTCTTGGTGCTGTGTGTTCCCGCCCGCTTGTTGGCGAGCTGCGCCACCATGACCTGATGGATCAGCGCCTTGTTCAACGGCGTATCGAAGACAGCATCGCTAACTTCGATGTTGCCTACCGTCGCGCCCTGCATGTTCTTTAATGAAAGTTCCATGGTCTACTTACTTTGCTCCCTTGGATCGTTGCAGCAACAGAAGGCCTTTGGATGCCCCAGGAACTGCCCCTTTGATGAACAACAGATTTCGTTCCTTGTCTATCTGGACAATCTCCAGGTTCTGAACGGTCACTCGCTCAACACCCCAGTGGCCCGCCATCTTGGTACCCTTCCAGACACGCCCAGGAAAGGTCCCTGAACCGATGGAACCCGGTGCACGATGCCTGTCGGATTGGCCGTGAGTCTTGGGGCCGCCGTGGAACCCATGACGCTTCACGCCACCGGTAAAGCCATGCCCCTTGGAGGTGCCGATAGCGTCGATTCGATCACCTTCGGAGAAGATGTCTACCTCAACCGGGTCTCCAACTTCAATACCAGAATAATCGTCGGCAGAAACCTCTCGCAAGTGGCGGTAAAGCTTGCCCACGCTCTTCAAGTGTCCGCGTTCCGGACTGGTCAGATTACGCGCTTCGCTGAAACCTATCTGTACGGCGCTGTAGCTGTCCTTCTCCGGAACCCTGATCTGCGTTACGGAGCAGGGGCCAGCTTGTACAGCAGTAACACCCACAAGACTTCCATCTTCAAGGAAGATTTGTGTCATTCCTATTTTCCTGCCCAAAATGCCGTTTACAGCCATTGTCGATACTTTCCTATCACCAGAAAACGGAGCCAAACCATGGCCCCGTCGTCAGGAGTTATGACCACCCTAGGTCTTTATAGTAATGTCTACGCCAGCGGCTACATTTAGCCGAGACAGGGCTTCCAATGTTCGCCCAGTGGATTCCAGGATATCTACCAAACGCTTATGCGTTCGCAGCTCAAAGTGCTCACGTGAGTCTTTATCAATGTGCGGGGACCGGATTACGCAGAACCGCTGCCTATGCGTTGGTAGCGGCACAGGCCCGGCAACCACTGCACCTGTTCGTTCTGCCGTCTCAACAATTTGCTGAGCCGACAGGTCAAGGGCCCTGTGATCAAAGGCTTTTAAGATGATTCTTATCTTCTGACCGGCCATGTCGTTATCCTACCTCGCTACACACAATGAACTAGACGTTTACTATCACTTGCTGTGCCACAGAGTCCGGCACCTCTTCATAGTGGTGGAACTCCATAGAATGGCTTGCTCGCCCTTGTGACAAAGACCTGACGGTGGTGGCGTAACCAAACATCTCAGCTAGGGGAACCAGAGCCTTAATGGTCTGGAGGTCGCCTTCGCCTTCAATGTTCTGAACCCGCCCACGCTTTCCGGAAAGGTCTCCCAGGACATCGCCCAGGAACTCTCCCGGAGTAACTACTTCAACTTCAATGTATGGCTCCATAAGTACAGGCCGCGCCTTGCGCAGGCCTTCTTTTACAGCCATAGAACCAGCTATTTTAAAAGCGATTTCTGAAGAGTCCACGGGGTGGAAACTACCATCAACCAGGGAAACTTTTACGTCCACCACAGGATAGCCTGCCATAGCTCCGTTGTCCAGAGCTTCCATCACTCCGGCCTTGACCGGGTTGATGTATTCCCGAGGAACCGATCCACCCACAATCTTGTTCTCAAACACCAGGCCACCGCCCGAGTCTAAGGGCTCAATCTCCAGCCATACGTGGCCAAACTGTCCATGACCACCGGTCTGCCGGACGAATCTACCCTCAACACGTACGTGTTCTCGGATAGCTTCCCGATAGGAAACCCGTGGTCGGCCCACCTGGGCCTGCACGTTGAACTCACGCTTCATCCTGTCCACAAGGACATCCAAATGAAGCTCGCCCATTCCAGAGATGATGGTCTGGGCAGACTCTTCGTCATACCGAACCACAAAGGTGGGGTCCTCTTCCGCCAATTTGCGGAGAGACTCTTCCAGACGCACCTGGTCGGCCTGAGTCTTAGGTTCAACGGATACAGAAATCACCGGCTCCGGGAAGCTCGGCGGCTCCAGGACAATCGGTGAGTCTGAGTCACAGATGGTCTCACCAGTAAAGGTGTTCTTCAGGCCAACTACGGCGCCAATCTGCCCCGCAACAAGCTCCTGAACCTCTTCACGATGGTTGGCATGCATCAGCACCAACCGTGCGATGCGCTCATCCGTCTCTTTAGCTGAGTTGTAGACGTAAGAACCGGACTTCAATGTGCCGGAATAGACACGGACAAACACTAATCGGCCGTAGGGGTCTGCAGCGACCTTGAAGGCCAATGCAGCAAGGGGTTCGTTCGGCTGAGTCGGTCGGGTCACTTTGTCGCCCGATTTAGGGTCTGTCCCTTCAATGGAAGGAATATCTTCGGGTGCTGGAAGGTAATCAATGACAGCATCCAACATAGGTTGAATTCCCTTATGCTTCAGAGCCGTTCCGCAGAGCACGGGAACGAGGGTATTGCTGAGAGTGGCTTTTCGCAATGCCGCTTTCAACTCTTCGTTAGTAATCGTTTTACCCTCAAGGTATTTCTCCATGAGGGCATCATCCGTCTCCGCGACCTTCTCAAACAGGTTGTCTCGATATTGAGCAACCTGATCCAGTAACGCCTCTGGGATAGGTCCAATCTCAGGAGCTGTGGCATCTTCTCCGTAGATTTGAGCAACCTCTTCAATGAGGTCAATGGCTCCATGGAACTCAGCTTCGGCTCCAATTGGCATCTGCACCGGCACCGGCCTGGCCTCCAACCGCGTTGCAATCATGTCCACGGTGCGGTTGAAGTCTGCTCCGGAGCGGTCCATCTTGTTCACGAAAGCGATACGAGGGACTCCGTACTTGTTGGCCTGTCGCCACACCGTTTCTGACTGGGGCTGCACGCCGGAAACAGCGTCAAAGATCACTACGCCACCGTCTAACACCCGTAAGCTACGTTCCACTTCTGCGGTGAAGTCCACGTGGCCGGGGGTATCGATAATGTTGACGTCATAGCCGTCCCATTCACATGCGGTTGCCGCAGCGGAAATCGTGATGCCACGTTCCTTCTCCTGAGGCATCCAGTCCATGACCGTGTTTCCATCATCCACGTTGCCGATCTTGTGCGTTCGGCCAGTGAAGAAGAGCACACGTTCAGTAACCGTCGTTTTACCGGCGTCGATGTGTGCGATGAACCCTATGTTTCGTACCTTTTCCAAGGAAGCTTTCCTATGCCGTTTCCAGCCCTAAATCTGTATGTCTCGTGTTGTCGAAAGTATTACCAACGATAGTGAGCGAACGCCTTGTTCGCATCCGCCATGCGGTGGAGGTCTTCCCGTCGCTTCACCGCGGCACCGTCGCCTCGTGATGCATCAAGGAACTCCTGAGCCAACTTCTCATGCATCGGGCGGCCTTTGCGCGCCCGTGAACTGGTGATGAGCCATCGCATAGCCATGGCGCTACCACGTCGGGGTGCTACCTCAATAGGAATCTGGTATGTGGCACCGCCAACTCGGCGGGCCTTGACCTGGAGGAGTGGCGTTGCATTGCGAATCGCCTCCTGGAAAATCTCCAGAGGCGGCCTGCTAGATTGTTTCTCCACAATCTCCATTGCAGAATAGACAATCCGCTGCGCAATGGTCTTCTTGCCCTTCATCATGATTCGGTTGATAAATCGAGCAAGCTCCACATTGTTGTACTGCGGATCAGGAGGGATAACCCGTACTTCTGCTTTTCGCCTTCGCATTACTCTTGTCCGTCCAGCCTGTCTTCAGATTATTTAGCCGCGATTCAGTCGCGCTCCGTACTTGCTTCGTCCTTGTGCTCGCCCACTGACACCGCCAGTGTCCAAGACACCGCGAACGATGTGATAACGCACACCGGGTAGGTCAGGAACACGTCCGCCCCGAACCAGTACCACAGAGTGCTCCTGAAGGTTGTGGCCCTCTCCGGGGATGTAGGCCGTTACTTCAAGACCATTGGTTAAACGCACACGAGCCACCTTCCGCAATGCGGAGTTCGGCTTCTTTGGCGTGACCGTCCGCACCTGAATGCAGACCCCTCGGCGCTGGGGGGAGCCAACATTGCTCCACGTAACCCGGTGCTTCAAAGAGTTCTGACGCCAGTGCATCGCCGGAGCTCGGCTTTTAGCCTTGTTCCGTTTCCGACCTTGCTTGATTAGCTGATTAATTGTCGGCACGTTGTGCTCCGCTCATAAAAAATCCGCCGCCAGTTAGGCGCAAAAGTAAATTGTACGGGTGGAGGCCTATGCTGTCAATAGCTACGATAGCTTGGGGGCTTGATACTCGTGCAGCCCTTGACCGCTGCTACCAAACAGTGATAAAAATCACCCCCCAGGAGTAGCCCAGCCGTCCTTTGTCGTACCTCGGGAGGTAGACCATGGTAGACCGTAACTCACCATACCCAGACCAACACTCAGATGCAACCCAGATCGGCCAGTGGACCCAGGAACGACTCAGAGGCGTTGCGCAGGAGTTGTTTGTAGATGCCCCGCTGGTGGTCGTCTCCAACAGGGAACCCTACCTCCACCATCTGGAAGACAAGACCAAAGGTAATCTTACCTGGAGACGCCCTCCCGGGGGCTTGGTCTCCGCTTTGGATCCTGTGATGCAGGCCATAGAGGGCGGCCTGTGGGTGGCTCAGGGCACCGGCGAGGGTGATCACATGTCTGTTGATGATTCCGGGCGAGTGGCTGTTCCTCCGGACAACCCGGCCTACACCCTCAAACGCATCTGGCTCGAGCAGGCAGAGATTGAAGGGTATTACGAGGGTTTCTCCAACGAAGGTCTCTGGCCCCTATGCCATGTGGTGTTCCATCGACCACGCTTCACCCCTTCAGACTGGGCGCACTATCAGCAGGTGAACCGACGTTTCGCCGATGCTGTCCTCGAGGAAATAGAAGGCAAGTCAGCCTTCGTGTGGGTGCAGGACTACCACCTGTGTCTGGTGCCCCTCTACCTCCGAGAGGCCCGCCCGGACTTGACCATCGGCATCTCGTGGCACATCCCCTGGCCCAACCCTGAGATATTCCGAACGTGCCCTTACGGTGTCCATCTCCTCGAGGGATTATTGGCTGCGGACGTCATAGGTTTCCATATCCGATACCACTGCAACAACTTCCTCGCCACCGTTGAGCAGGAGTTGGAAGCTCGCTTGGATCGGGAACGCTCCCGGGTCGTCCGACTTGGCCACGAGACAAGGATTGTGGATATCCCCATCAGCGTGGATACGGACGAAGAAGAGGAAATTGCCCGCTCCCAGGAGGCTGCCAATCAAATGGAGCACTTCCAGGTGATTTTCAACCTTGAAGCCTATGACCACGTCCTTCTGGGGCTTGATCGTTTCGATTACACCAAGGGCATACCGGAGCGCCTCATAGCCGTGGACCGGTTGCTCCAAGACCATCCAGAGTACAAAGAGAAACTCGTCTTCCTCCAGGTGGGAGAGGTCAGTCGGATGCAGATACCCCAGTACCAGGCGCTGAACTTGGAAGTAGAGCAGTTGACCCAGGAGATCAATGACCGTCACCGTACCGCTGATTGGGAGCCGATCATCCTCTGGCGAGACCCCGTTGAGCGGGCAGACCTCATGGCTTTATACCAGCTTGCAGACGTCTGCGTGGTGAGCTCACTGCATGACGGAATGAACCTGGTGGCCAAGGAATACATAGCTAGCAGGGTAGACGAGACCGGCGTCCTGGTGTTGAGTCGGTTCACCGGAGCTTCCCGGGAGCTTCCTGACGCTCTGTTGATCAATCCATACGATGCGGAAGACTTCGCCAAGAAGTTGGATCAAGCCATCCAGATGCCGGAAGCTCAGAAGTCGGATCGGATGCGCAGGATGCGACGCGTTGTACGCCAGAACAATATCTACGCCTGGGCTGGACGGTTCTTGCAGGAGATGGCCCACGGCGGAGACGGTGGCTCCCAGTGATTCACATCCTGAAGGAAATGGACAAAGTATTTGAGGGTGTGGCCAACAACGGCCAGATACTGGTTGCATTGGATTTCGATGGCACCCTGGCGGATATCGTCCCGAACCCCGCAGACGCCTCACTCCCGGAATCCCGACTCAAACTCCTGGAAGCCCTGAACAACCAACCTCGATTCGCCGTAGCAATCGTGAGCGGCCGCTCACTGGAAGATCTGAAAAGCCGGGTCAATCTATCCGATGTAGCGTTTGCGGGGGACCACGGGCTGGAGATCTCCGGACCGGGCTTCCATCACATCCCACTAGAAGCAGAGGAATTTCGCGCTACCGTGGCTGAGATTGGCGAGGCGCTTGAAGCTGCTTTGAAAGGCGTGCCAGGGGTCATCTTCGAGCACAAAGGTCTATCGATGAGTATCCACTTCCGATTGACTCCTCCTGACCAACTAGCCAGTGTACTCAGCACCATACGCCGTATAACCAAACCCTATCTGGACGGGAACACTCTCCGCTTGGTCAAAGGCAAAGAAGTGGTGAACCTGCTTCCCCCGGTGGACTGGCACAAAGGCTCAGCCCTCAAATGGCTGTTGGAGTTGTTGGATTCACTACCACGAAGGGTCGGCGGCATTCTGCCCATATATATCGGCGATGATGTCACGGACGAAGACGCCTTCAAAGAAGTAACGGATAAGGGGTTTGCCATTCGGGTTGGGCGCCCCAAACCCTCAAGCGCAGCACCGTACTACGTCAATTCAATCGATGAAGTGGAAGTGGTGCTGCAGGTGTTGTTGGATAACTCGAAGTCTCTGGGCATCCCAGCGCACCAACACTAGCCCGTCAGTTCCAGGTAAATCACACTTTTGAAACGCCTGATTACGGCTGAAGCCGCTAGACCCGGACATGTGCCACAAGCTAGACTGGTATGCGGACTCGCCTCAATGCCCGGTGGTGCAGTGGTAGCACAGGGGACTTTGAATCCCCTGACCCTGGTTCGAATCCAGGCCGGGCAGCCACATACGAAACATTAGCTAGGGCCTCGGCAAGTACCAAGGCCCTTTTGCTGGAGATTGTGCCACTAATTGTGCCACTTGCGAAAATTTGACTCCTTTTTAGGCCCCCACAGCCATCCTTCTTTGGGTACTGATAATCTTTGCAGCCTCCCTAGCCGCTATCCTAGCCGCTAATCCAAGTCCTATAGCTACCAATGGTGCTGGCATTATTTCTTTGCCGCCTTTCTTGCAGCCTGTTTTGCAAGAAAAGCAGCGGAATGTTTATATATACCCTTAGGCTGTCTCTCGATAGCCCTCTTGCCTAGTGGCGAAGTCCCTTCCTTATACGCCCTAGATTTCTTTGTTGTGTATCCTTCCCGCTCTGCCTTCGCCCTAAGCCCTGCCTGCCGGGATTTTCTGCTCTTAGCCAACATACTTTTTACCTTTTTGGGCCCCTCTGATGCGTATTTGGCCCTTATTGCGTCCCGCTGCTTCTTAATTCCAGCCCTCTGAGGTTTCCGCACGGACCCCACGTTCACGGCATGGAGCGTGGTTCCGTGGGCATGCCTGTCGGGATAATAAATAGTGCCATTTAACCTAGCCCGGTGCATACGCTGAGACTCACGGTTCAGGCACCGCACCGAACAGTAGCGTCTCTTTGCCAGCCCTTACGCACATGCCTCCCACCCAGCAACGGATACTGGGCTTAGCTGGTAGGGGGTTAGGAAACAAAGAAATATGTGCGCATTTGCATATCAAACCTGCGACATTAGTGGCGTATAAGAAGCAGAAGCTATTCCATGACTGCTTCTACACTATGGCCCAGCTTCATACAGCGGTTACTACAGCGACGGTGAAAAAGGTCGCTCAGGCTGATGCACTAGATAGCTACTTGAACATCCGTACACTATCTACCGTACCTCC
>JAPYRQ010000101.1 GCA_029936935.1 Dehalococcoidia bacterium
TGTAGTGTGAACTGGCGCGCGTAGAAGCCGCCGCTATCGGTCTCATAGAACACATTAATCCATACCGTGTCGGCCAAACCCGAAGCATCACTTAATCGACCGCTTATGTCAATATTGGGGAATAACTTTTTGAGAGCGACTGGTTTATATACAACCCTCGCCCAGCCATCGATCATATAGACGGTCCCGCTATCCAGCAGGTGGCCGGGCATACCGATTGTGAAATGCACCTCTCCTTGTTGTTGTTCCTCTGGTGAACCTACCAGAATAGTCACGTCTTGCACGTCGGAATTAGCCTCGTAAAAGCGAAGCCAATTGTCATCGCCAACCACGACACTCCATTGGGTGTGTGCTGTCTTCAGGGGTGGACTGTTCCGCGGCACGACATATACGTCGAAACCGCCTTCAACAGCACCAAGAACGGTTCCGGTGGGGAAAGGTTCACTTATTGGCCCAGCCGAGGTTGGGGAATCGAAGGTCGCGGTCACGGATACGTGGTACAGGCCTGGAGTTGCGACCGAGAAGTCATGGGAGGGATCGTAGTAATAGCCTATGGCGTTAGCCCGGCCCGAGAAGTCATAGGCGATGCCGTCAGGGCCCGAGATCGTAACATCGACCCTTCCCGGCAGTGTGGGAGCCAGCTGTGCCGAGAAGGAGAAAGTGTCCCCTGATTCCAAGATGGTACCCGGCCGGACTGCCAATGGCACAACAAAGGCATCAATTTCATCACCACCAAGGGTCAGTATCGGCCCACCGCTCGGACCCCCATTTATGCCTTGAAAAGGCGGGAAGACCCGGGATCCTATGGGATCATCGTTAGGTAGCTGCACCCAAAGTGAGGCATAGATTCCGTACCGGTTCAAGTCCCGCGTGGTGTCGCGAAACACCGCACCCCCATACAGGAACTTGAAGTCGTTCGGAAGATCACCCTGCCTCCCCATTCCAGGCTGTAAGGCATACATCTCTCCGAAACGCCAGTAGCCAGTTCCCACATCGTCGTCGCTGATTATCTCCCGTACGCGCTCCCCCGGGCGCTGTATTCCACCATACCAGTAGCCGTAGCTCACGATATCCTCGGGCACAAGAGCTGGATTCATGCCTGACCTAGTAGCGAAAGCCAAAGGTAATTCGCCGTTGCGCGCCCGCTGCTCGAGGGTGGGAGGCGGTTGCCCATGTTCGCCTCTAGAATGATAGTTCCCTGAACTGTCCCAGGCGCGGATGGCCTCCGTCACGAGCCCCTCGGTGTCTTGGGCTGTGATGATTACCCGTGCTGCATCATCGTCGGTTTGCCAGAGGATGTCGCCTGTGGCGAAAGGTAGATTGAAGTGGTCCGTGTCGTCGTCAAGATGCGGGCTGTTGAACCAGAGTTTGACCTCGTTGATGGACGTATTGTCGCGCCCGCGCCTGCCATGGGCAAGCAGGGTTGTGTCCGTCGGGGCGACGACCTGTCCCCACCTGGTAGCGCCCATCCACAACACACCATCCGGGTCGACGTATGTGGCGGTGGTCTCTACCAGAAGTTCGCCTGGCCCAATCATCTCAAGATTCTTTGCGCCCAAATGCGGAGTAAAGACGCCGAATCGATTGGCAGTGCCCGTGACTATTTGCTTAATCATTCTACTGGGGTCGGATTCTAAAAGCAGCGTGGTTTTGACCTCCACCTTGGCTGGGACACCGGGCAGCAGGGTAAGGCCAGAGTTCAAAACATCTCCTACTTCGAAGGGCGTCATGGGTAACGTCGCTGGCTCGATGTCCAATGACTCGGCCACAAAGACGGTGTACGTGCCACCTCCCTGGTACACATTTCCGTAAATGTCCTCAACATTCCCGGTCATCTCGATGGTGTATTCGCCATAAGCGGGAAACTGGTAATCGAAAGCGTCTGAGCCGGTGCTGAGTTGGAAGACATCCGCAAGGTGGCCGCCACCGTTGTCCAGCAGTAAGCCCCCGCTACTGACCGGTGTACGGCTAGCTGCTGTTGTGAAGGGCGCAGGGCCGAAGACGTCTACTGTGTCATCGGGTCTAGTGACCCGGACAGCCAGGGTGCCAGAAGGGAATTTGAAGGCGATAGTAGGAACGTTGGGAATATATCTGTCGCCGTGGGCGACCATCGGCAAATATGGTTCCAGGCGATAGGTCACTTCCTGACCGGTAGCTTTGGAAAGGCGCGGAATTATGTAGTGATGAGCCTGCGTAGCTATGCGATTGGCGATCTGGAAATCGGCTGCGTCATCTGCTGACACAGTGCCTCGGCTACCGTCGGCGCTGGGCACGTCCGTAAGCAATGTCCATATCAGGTGGGGAGAAACTGCAGGGCCGATGGTGAACGGCGGGAAAGCGAGCGCATGATTGGTCATAAAGGGGTTCACGTGGGGCCGAGGGCCTCCTAGAGATCCGGTTTCGATGCTACTGTTAGGGTCTAACCAGACCGCATAAACCCCATCGTCCGCACTTTCAGGGATGCCTAGCTCGAAACTGAACGTTGCTGTCAGAGCGTTAGTCCCATCGATAGGCACAAGAATGTTGGTCTGCAGTACATTCCCGTTCAAAGGAGGGCCACCCCAGTGTTCCACAGGAAGTCCTGTGGGCGTAAGTATGGTGGAGAAGAACTGATTGGCCATCATTCGCGGTTGACCAGAAGAGTTAAACAACGGGGAGAGTTGGGCGTGAAATTCCAAGCGCTGACCACCTAGCTGCACAGATGCACCATCAGCCACATATACCCTGACTTCTCCAGCAATAGTCACGGATCCTCCAGGTTCAAAGGTCCCGTTCATTAACCCACTCAACGTGAAGTCCAGGTGACCCGGGAAAGTAGAGCCACTGACGACAAAAGGCACTCCTTCCCCGGTAGGTGCCTCGAAGGG
>JAPYRQ010000102.1 GCA_029936935.1 Dehalococcoidia bacterium
ATCTGACCTTGCCGAACTGGTGTGGTCTTCCCCGGTAGAAGGTATCCACCTTGGGGCCATGTTGCTTTGCCTGTTCACGACACCGTTGCGCTATTTTCAGCCTGACGGCGAGACTCTGGTTCCGCTGACCGAAGAAGCTGTAGCTCAACAGATTGAAAAACAGGGTCAGCAACAAATGACGGCCGATGAAGAGTCCTCGTTCATCACGTGGCTAGGTGGTTCATCGGACATCGTTGAATTGACCCCACGACAGTTGGCTTGGGTGGAGACCTTACGCCAGTACGCGTTCGATGGCGATTCCTCCACCGCGGCCAAAGCTGCCAAAGGGTGGTTGAGACAGATCCAGCAGAGCCAGGACCCTCAACGACTCGCCTTCGATCTGTTGGTGCGCCAGGGCGAGTTGGATGAGGATGAATTTTTCACCCTACGCAAACTTGGCGTCCCCAAGTCCTTCTCAGACGAGACCCTGGAGGATGCTGAACGACTGGCAGGGAACACGTTTGAGCCAAGCGCCACTAGAAGGGATTTAACGGACGTCGCAGTGTTCACTATCGACGAAGCCAGCACGGTGGATATCGACGACGGCCTATCGATGACGCGCATGGCGAACGGCTACGAGGTCGGCATTCACATTACAGACGCGGCTGCCCTCATACCCACTGCCGGACTTGTTGAGGACGCCGCCCGAGAGCGCATGACCAGCATGTATCTGCCGGAAGCCACGCTGCATATGCTCCCCAGGCAACTGGCAGAAGCCGCGGGTAGCCTTGTGCCTGAGGGCACTCGCCCCGCTATCTCCTTACTCGCTCAGATAGACGAGGCATTTCAACTGCAAAGCTGGGAGTTGTGTCGCTCCCTCGTGCGCAGCGTGGGCAGGTTGTCCTATGAAGAGGCTGATGCTGCGCTGATCGACTCGACGCAGCCGTACGGTGAGCAGCTACAGAAACTCAGCAAGGTAGCGGAGCCGCTCCATGAAGCCAGGGTTGTTGCCGGCGCGTTGGAGATGGACAGGCCCGAGCTCAAGGTGCGCGTTGACGAGGCGAAGAACGTTTCTGTGTCGGTGACGCCAGTGCCTACGCCCGCCAGGCGATTGGTGGCCGAGTTTATGGTGTTGATGAACAACCTCATCGGCACATATTTACTGGAGAACGATGTGCCAGCAATCTACCGATCTCAGGACCCCGTGGATATGGAGGATATTCCGGACACGTCCGTTAATGCTGTGCGGCAGTACCACATCCTTCGTCGCATCAGGCCTGCGCGGCTGAGCACCACATCCGGAGCACACGCCCTTGTTGGGGTTGACCCGTACGTGCAGGCGACCTCGCCCCTGCGACGCTATACAGACCTGGTCAACCAGCGACAGCTTGCCAGCGCGTTGGACGATAGCGCTACTGCCTACAGTGTGGAAGAAGTGAAGGATGCCCTGTTCCGCGCAGATGCCATGCTGAGAGACCTTGGCCGTGCTGAGAATGAGCGACAACGGTATTGGATACACAAACTCCTGTTGGATTTCATTGGGGAAGAGTTCTCGGCTATTGTCCTGGATTCCAGGGACCGCGACTATGTAGTAGAGCTAGAGACGTACCTCATCCGCAGCAATGTCTATCTGCGCCCGGGGACTACCCCAGGAGATACGGTCACGTTGGTATTGCAGGACGTGAATATTTGGCGACAACAGGCCCACTTCAGGCAGGCTGAATAAAAACGAGGACGC
Source organism: Dehalococcoidia bacterium (assembly GCA_029936935.1). GTDB lineage: Bacteria > Chloroflexota > Dehalococcoidia > Lucifugimonadales > UBA1127 > UBA1127. Next base: position 1,718 of record JAPYRQ010000102.1, read on the forward strand.
CCGTTGCCAGACGCCCTCGTTTCCCCACTAGCGATTAACTATTTAGCCTACAGCACCTGTGTATACCACGGTGTCAGGCTTGAACACTCCCCAGGCGAACCAGAAATGGTTGCCGTGCGCTACCGCTTCCAACTGCTCCCCCGCGAGTGGCCCGGTGAGGCCCTGGCCCAGCAGGTTCCACGTTGTGTCGGTCTCGTTATCGATGAAGCCGGTGTCTGACGCCTCGAACGTCAGCTGCTGCTCACCTATAAGGAGTCTGAACACGTTCGTCGCGCCGACGTCTCTGCCCACAGCAATGTTGGATGCGTCCAGGGCGGAGTTGGTCCCTGCTTGGAAGAAGACCACCAGGTCTTTGCCACCCAGGGTGTAGGGAACGACCTTCTCTTGCTGAAGGACAATGAAAGGGAAGGCCACCGTCTCGCCACCTTCGTCTATAGCGACGACGCGATCCAGTGCTTTGAGTCGAGCATCCGTTGATCCTGTGAACAGGAAGGGTGAGCCTGTATCGTACAGACTGTATGGGTTGTTGCCGTACCGGCGATTGTAGCCCGTATCACGCGACAGCACCGTTGCATCGGGGTGGGCAGTCTTGAATTGCTCCCATGAGACTACCGGAGAGGGGAGCACCGGTAGCTGCTCATTTACCAAATCGCCGATGATGCCCACGCCCTCCAACTGTTGCCACCACGTTTCAGTCTGTCGGTCGTACATGATCATGTCGCTGAACCGGAGGTTACCGCTGACGCCGAAGTCCAGTAGCCGATGACCCAATCGACGGTCGAAGGTCAAGGCCGAATTGCAGAGCGGGCAATAGGTAACCACCACCGGGACTCCCCCGACGGTATCGTTGACGATCTCATGCCAGATGAGGATTCCTAGGGGATAGGCCTTCACCTCTCCATTGATGGCCACAACATGTACCGGTTCACTGCCCACCAACCACAGGTCTCCGTCTGCGATGCTTTCGAACTGAGGGTCATCGATGGCCGGTATGCCGTCCTTGCCGGGCCCGCCGGACAAGATGTCGCTTAAGGGAATCGTTCGCTTGCTGAAGTCTGTACTCCAACCCCTTGTTGAGAACCGAGCCCGATCCAACTCATCGTCATTTCCTTCAATCTCTATCAGGT
>JAPYRQ010000053.1 GCA_029936935.1 Dehalococcoidia bacterium
GGCTTTACCATTGTCTCCCACGCAACTCTGGGTACCTGTCCAAATATTGCGCCACCATCAACTTTTACAGCTCCGTCATTCAACAGATGGATGCCCATTTCCTTCATCTGCATAACACTCTCCCATTACACCTAAGTGGCATAGCACGACCACAGTAGGGTACGCTGTTTTGTTCGACTTTCAGGTTGCACCCATCAAACTTGTTGGCTCAGAACCCACTAAACTTGGCGAGTACAACACAACTAAAATTAGGGATAACCTGCTGGTCTTTGCAAACTTTAAAAGCCGACAGAAGGTGTGTCAAGAGAACGTGTGTACTCCCTACATAGCAATTCCTCCCAAGTTTAATAATTGACCCCAAAACCGACATAATCAGATTGAAAAATGAGAATGGCAACCACTTGGAGACCGAATAGATCGACACGGGAATTGCTGGTAGTAGACACAGAAAAGCCGCCTCGATTTCCGAGGCGGCTCTCTTACAATCAAATAGGGAACGAGTCGTTAACCCTCTTCGGTAATTTCCATTGACTCGATTCGGATTTCTTCCGTCGGCGATGACTGCTCGCCGCTAGCACTCATCGTGGTTGGGGTGGCAGCAATGGTCTCAACAACATCCAACCCGGCTGTGGCCTGTCCAAAGATGGTGTACTGCTTTGGAAGCGGGACGTTTCCACACATGATGAAGAACTGGCTGCCGTTGGTGTTGGGCCCGGAGTTAGCCATGGCCAACGTGCCGAGCGTGTAGTCCCTTGTCACCTTCTCATCGGCGAACTTGTAACCGGGTCCGCCGGTGCCTGTGCCTGTAGGGTCGCCGCCCTGGAGCATGAACCCTGAGATGATTCTGTGGAAGATGACGCCATCGTAAAACCCTTCTTTCGACAGGAACACAAAGCTGTTCACCGTGTTAGGGGTCTCATCGGCGAAGAGGCCAAAGGTCATGACTCCTTTGTTGGTCGTCATGATTGCCTGATATTTCTTTGCCGTGTCAATCGCCATTTCCGGGGGCGCTGAATACTGCTTGCTCATACCTACTCCTAGTTTTGATTCTTGTTTGAAGCCTGTTGCGATTATTCCTCGGTGATCCTGATGGTCTGGATGACATCGCCATCAGTAGTCGCTGATGCGGGGTCTCTTACATGAATGGCGCCTAAAACGTCCATGCCCTCAATCACTTTACCAAACACTGCATGACAGGACACCTGGAAACTTGCGCAGTCCTTTGGAGAACCGTCTGAGTTCAGCCCGTCAAGGAAGAGCGTTGGGCCAAACGTTATGAAGAACTGGCTGCCGTTTGTATGCTGCCCGCTATTGGCCATTGAAAGGGTGCCAGCGCTATCGTGGCGAAGGTCTGGATGGAACTCGTCGTCGAACCGATACCCTGGACCGCCTGACCCGGTTCCGGTGGGATCCCCACTCTGGGCCATGAAACCTGAAATCACTCGGTGAAATGTCACTCCATCATAGAACCCGGTTCTGGAAAGATGGACAAAGTTGTTGACGGTATTAGGCACTTCTGCCGCGAAGAGTTTGATGAGGATCTCACCATTCTCCGTGACGATAGCGGCCGTGTAGCTCTTGGTGACATCGATAGACATCGCCGGGGCACCACTTGCACTCGCGGATGAGGCTGCTGTGGGTGCAGGGACCACCGTCGGTGCTGGGGTTGTCGTTGTAGAACCGGAGCTACCGCTGACGGTAGAGTCTGATAGCGGGTCGTCACTCCCACATGCCACAAAGGCAAGGATTGCCAGAGACGCTAGGGCTAATAGACCTGATTTGATCACAACGTTCTCCTAGTCTGATTTCACTTACTTGTGTTCAGAGGGCATCCGGATATTTGACCTGGGACTCGTCGTCCAGAGAGAGGAAATTCTCCCCCCACTGGTTCTCACTGTTGAGATCCCATTCTTCGTTCAGGTCTGCTGGGATGAATCGAAGGCCCCAGTCCCCTCCGTAGATAAGCAATGCCTCGCCCGAACCCGATTCCTGAATCTTGACGGCATACGCCGGGCACGGGCTCCCATCGTTCACACTGGACCAACCGGTGACCCGGTGGAAGACGCTCTCCTTACCAAAGTCGCCGGTCAGGACTTCAGCCACCAGGCGAGAATCTGCCATGGTGTTGAAGATCAGTTGTGGGACGGCATCGCAGTTTGGATTGTCTTCGACTTCAAGCATAAAGGCCATGTGTTGTGTGGTGCCTCCCATACCAGTACGCAGGATTTTGAAAGACCGATTCATACTATGAACAGGGGGAAAGTATAGCTGTGCAGAAGCCAACGGGCAACAGATGCCTACGGGCTTACACGTCAATTCAACTCACGTTGGCGGTATTGAATGGCCTCTGCCAGGTAGGCAACGGTTACTGTCTCCGACCCTGCGAGGTCGGCGGTGGTCCGCGCCAGCTTCAGTGTGCGGTGGTACGCTCTGGCCGAAAAATGAAGCTGCTCCATAGCGGTCTTGGCGAGGCGTTGGGCAGCTTCTTCCAACTGGCAGTGGTTCCAGACCTCTGATGGGCCCATGTCTGAGTTGGATTGGGTGTTTGTTCCAACGAACCGTTCACGTTGCAGCACCCTGGCGGCTTCTACCCTACGGCGCACCTCGGTAGACCCTTCAACCGCGTCGGGTGACGTCAGCTTCTCGTAATCCACACGTGGTACTTCCACAAAGATGTCTATCCTGTGCAGCAGAGGCCCGGAGATGCGCTTCTGGTATCGCGATACGTTGCCTGCGCTGCATGTGCATGCTTTAACAGGACCGCCATAGTTCCCACAGAGGCAGGGGTTCATTGCGGCAACCATCATGAAGTTGGCGGAGAAAGTCACGCTGCCCTGCGCCCTATTGATAGTGACGGTCTTGTCCTCAATAGGCTGTCGGAGCACTTCCAACACGCTCTGGCCGAACTCAGGCAACTCATCAAGGAATAACACCCCTCGATGGGCCAGCGTCACTTCGCCTAGGCGAGGGAAATGACCTCCTCCAACCAAGCCAGCGTTGGAAGTGGTGTAGTGCGGTGCATGGAAAGGGCGCTGAGACATCAGTGGAGCGTCAGAAGGGAGTAGACCGGAGATACTTGTATATCTTTGTCACTTCCAGGGCTTCCTGTGGCGTTGAACGGGGAAGAATGGATGGCAGACTCCTGGCGAGCAATGTCTTACCGCTTCCAGGAGGGCCCATCATCAACAAGTTGTGTCCACCCGCCGCAGCTACCTCCATCGCACGTTTGGCATGCTCCTGGCCCTTCACCGCGCTCATATCAACTGCGAATGAGGTCTCGCCGTCCTCCATGGCGTGGTGTCGCCCGCAATTGCGGTGATCACGTCCTCCCCACGTACATGGGAGACCATCTGTGTCAGGGATAGGGCTGGAAGGATTTCGATGCCGCTCACCAGGGTCGCTTCCTTCACGTTGACTTCAGGGACTACGGCGTAGTCGAAGCCCTCCTGCTGTGCCAACCCGACCATCGGCAGCACGCCGTTGGTGTGGCGGAGTCCTCCGTCCAGTGACAACTCGCCGATCAGTGCGGTCTTGGAGAGGTCTGCGGATATCTGGCCACTGCTTAGCAGAATGCCCATCGCTATGGACAGGTCATACGCAGGGCCTTCTTTTTTCCGGTCGGCAGGCGCCAGGTTCACTGTGATGCGCCGCATGGGGAAATCGCAGCCACAGTTACGAATGGCGGCTCGCACACGTTCTCGAGATTCCTGAACAGCTTTGTCTGCCAGGCCAACGATTGTGAATGCCGGCAAGCCTGGAGAGATGTCTACTTCAACCTCCACCACACGACCTTCTAACCCGACCATGGCACAAGTGAATACTTTGGCGAGCATTGGTGTTCCTTAAACTTACTTGGGTGAATTCTTGTGACATGATACGGAGCATAGTTCCGGAACGTAAAGTACAGGCAGCTAGCAAGCTCCGTGAAATGATGCTTGACACCCCAAGGTGGGATGACTACGGTTGAGTTGCCAACATTTGTAACTACGGATAATGGCAACTCAGGGGGAATGCAAAGGAGGGGACTATGGCTTCTGTGGCGTTTGCTGCTCCAATTTTGCCGGGGAAGCTTGAGGCTTGGAAGCAGTTCAACGACGAGATCAACGGGGCTCGTCGTAAGGACTTTGAAACACAACAACATCGAATCGGCATAACTCGACAGCGCGTGTGGCTTCAACAGACACCTGAGGGTGATATGGCCATAATCGTACAAGAGGGTGAAGATCCCCAGAGGTCCATGGAGGCGCTGGGTAAATCTGAAAACGAGTTTGATGTCTGGTTCAAGGCACAGCTCAAAGACATCCACGGGTTAGACCTATCACAGCCGCTCCCCGGGCCCTTACCGGAACTGCAGATCGATTACATGCAGCCTGCCACGCGGCGCGGGCCGAACTACGACCTTCCGGACTTCAACGCATAATCAAATTAGTTTACGAAAAAAGGCCCGGTCTATTTAGACCGGGCCTTTTTTCTAATGCTATTGGGAATAGGTACAGGGCTAGGCGCTATCGCCATTCTGCAAAGGTGTCCGCATCCAGACGAAACGAGCGGCGTCATACCCCAGGGCATTCTCCCCGGACTCCGTTTTGAAGACCAGGACCCCGCGATATTTCCCCTGGTCAATAACCGTCACTGTAGCTTCCGGTACCACACCGTGGTCTATCAGGAACTGCAGCAGTTCAGGGTCCTCCTCCGGTATCCGGTCAACGACGTACGCGCTGCCTTCGGGTGCGTCTGCCAGAGAAACAATGGTTCCCGGAGGTGCTTGATAGCCACTTCCGGGAATCGGTCGGCCGAAGGGGTTCGTCGTGGGATTCCCAAGACGCGTGCGTATGCACTCCTCCAACTCGGGGGAGATGGCGTGTTCAAGTCGATGAGCCTCGATGTGCGCCCGATAGAGATCAAGCCCTAGGATATCTACCACAAGACGCTCAGCCAGCCGATGCCTTCGTGCGATAGACTCAGCGGCCTGCCTTCCTTTGGGGGTGAGTTCCACTTCCTTGTTGGCGGGGATAGTGACCAGGCCTTCCTTGGCCATCCTCCGAAGCATGCCCAGGATGGATGGCAGGGATGTGCCTACGCCCTCACCCACGGGCAACCGACGAATGTACTCTGCAAGGTTCCCCGGGGTAGCCCGCAAGCCTTCTTCGTTGAGTTTGAAGAGTGACTGAAGATAATTTTCTGCAGCCGTTGAAATGCGTTCAGAGGGTTTTGCCCTGGTTGTTTTCGCTTTGGGTTTAGTCGTCATGTTGGCACCTTCTTTTGCTCGGGTGAACGGGTGGAGCGTCAATGTTTGCGAAGAGGACTACGATTAAAGGCGCATTTGGACAGTAAGGAATCACCTTATGATGTCGTGTCTACTAGCCTCTCCAGAATCTGCATTGTATGATACCACAGCTAGATTACTGCCTATGGAAGCCCTCGGGCAAGGAGTTGAAGTGCACTGCTTACATCGATTACGAAGCAGAAGCCGCTGGAACGTTGTTGCGTTGGGCATAGCTGTGCTGACTCTTGTTGCCTGCGGGTCCTCTGTTGATCCAACAACATCGACTGCTGAGCCTCAATACGGCGGAATACTGGTGCGCGCCCATGCTGCTGACCCTGCAGGCTTTGATCCGGTGCAGGACAGTTCTATCAACACCCTTGACCTCATCGCGCCGATATTTTCCCAGTTGGTGCGCCTCAACCCGGAAGACAGTGACGGGGCGTTGCTGCCTGAACTCGCCGAGCGATGGGAGGTAGGCGACGATGGCCGTCAGGTAACCTTCCACCTCCGTACCGACGTGCGATGGCATGACGGACAAACATTCACCTCTGACGATGTGGCATCGCACTTCAACCGGGTCATCACGCCACCCTCAGGGCTATTCTCAAGCCAACGGGCACCTTTCGTGGATGTGATAGACATCCAAACGCCGAACTCCGAAACCGTGGTGTTCATTACGCAGCAACCCAACGCCGGCCTGCTACGCAACCTGGCTGGCGGCCACTATATGGTTGTGGCCCAGCATGTTATGGAGCGCGAGACCGCTGAGAACCCCCGAGGGCTGCGTAGCAACCCCGATGCTTTGATAGGCACGGGTCCGTTCATCTTTCAGAGTTATGAGCCAGGTAACAGCTTTGAAGTACGCAAAAACCCGGATTACTGGGATGAGGAGAAGCCGTACCTGGATGGCATTCAGTTCTTCATCATCAAAGACTCGGCGGCCCGGTTCGCTGCGTTGGTGACGGGGCGTGTCCATACTACGGCTTCCGGGACGGCCAGCCTCACGCCCTCCGAAGCTAAGGAAATCCGTGACAGCTATGCCGATTCCATTAACCTGATTGAGGCCCGTGGACCTTTTTGGATCGGGGCATCCTTCAATTCCAACAGAGAGCGCTTCAACGACCCTCGCGTTCGCCAAGCGCTGTCCCTGGCAGTCGACCGTAATGCCTACTTGAAGCTGGTCACCGGCGGCGAGGGTGGCGTAGGCATGATAGGCGGGTTTAGCCCACCAGATACCGACTTTGGGCTTTCTGAAGCGCAATTGCGTGAGGTGCCCGGATATAGAGACTTAGAGAACGCCGACATACTATTGGCGCGGGCGCTGCTCGTCGACGCGGGCGTCCCTGAGGGGTTTGATCTGTCCATCATGGTTCGGGGCGATGTGTCTGTTTGGGTGAACTCAGCCCTCTTCTTCCAGGATCAGTGGAGCAAGCTGGGGCTGGACGTGAAGGTAGAACAGGTGGAGTTCGGGACATCGATATCACGCATGCTGCAGGGCGATTTCGATGTGCGCATCGGCGGCATCGCGTTCAACACCCCTGACCCTGACCAGTATCTCTTCGCACCGTTCTCCAGCGATGGCCCGAATAACCTCTACTACCCTGCCGACGCCGAAGTGGACCGCTTACTGGATGCGCAACGTCATGAGTTGGACCCGGACCTACGTCGACAGCTGGCGCAGGAGGCGGAAATACGATTATTAAGTGAAGTGGTGCCGTCTGTGGTTGGTCACTACGCGGTTTATCTCTACGGTGTTCGCAAAGAGGTCCAGGGGTGGGTTCCTCGGGACTTCATGCTGTACAATCAATCGCGAATGGAGAATGTCTGGCTGCACCGGGATTAATCCTGGACCTAAGTACCTGTGGGTTACGGTCTTTGGTGTCCTTTAAGCTTCCTGGTTGAAGCGAAAATAGCTAGGATGTAAAACAAGAAGGCCACTACCTAAGTAGTGGCCTTCTTCGTGTGTTCGATTAGTGATTAGTCGCGAGGTGTGTAGTCCACCTGTGGGTTGGGGTGATCCGGAAGCTTCCAGACCAGGTACCCCTTCTTGAACTCTTCGTGGTACTCATTGGCACGGTCGGTGGCTGCGTTGAACGCCTTTTCAAAAGTGTCGAAGTCCTTCTCACCCAGGGCCGCTAGCACCGGGGCGAGGTCTTTTTCAATGTAATCGGCCGTAGCTTCGGCGTACCGGGGCCGTGTCTGTACACCCTTTTTCATGAGAGAGATGGCTTCTCTAACCTGGAAGGTGGCCAGCTGCCAGTTGCTCTCTTTGGCTGCGTAGTACACGTTCCACCATCGGGTTCCCACCATGGGCATCAGTATCGCCAGCCCAGGCTGGAGGGCTGCAATCTCGTCCAGAGACATGTCCCTGTGTCCGTTAAATCCTGTTGGGCTTTCCTGCTCCGTGTCTTTTTGCTCTTGATCCATGTTTTTACTCCCGCTATCGAAGATGTGATATTGAATATCGTAAAATCAAGCACCTTACCGAACTTTGAGTGCTTTGCCAGCGTACGGTAGCCCCAAAACGGTGTCAACCGCGCCAAGCCCTCAAGATGTTAGTTACTCCGTTGCTCGATACGACTGCGCAGTTCACCGTCGGCGACTCGTGAACGGACTTCGCCTGGCAACTCAGAACTAAGACGATTGAACAACGTATCGTTCGTGATGGAGGGGTCTTCTGACCGCATGTCCTGAATACGCCTATCCACCTCGCGGAAGATGTCCTCCTGCGACCATGACAGGTGGGGGAACAGGACGACCTCTCGAATGGTCGTTTGCCCGCTGAGCATCATCATAAGCCGATCGATGCCCATACCAAGCCCACCTGTTGGGGGCATGCCATACTCGATCGCTGTCAGGAACTCCTCGTCCAGTCGGTCGAAGTCCTCGCCATCGTGATCCTTCCGCAGCTCTTCCTGCTCCTCGAAGCGGAGTCGCTGCTCCACAGGGTCGTTCAGCTCCGAGTAGGCGTTGCACACTTCCATACCGTTGATGAACCCCTCAAACCGCTCTACGTACCTGGGATTGCCGGGAATACGCTTGGCCAGGGGTGTCATTTCCACGGGATAGTCCATGAGGAACGTGGGTTGTATCAAGTTGGGTTCCACTTTGTCGCCCAGCAACTTGTCCACCAACCGACCCCAGCTGTCTTCCTGGGTGACGGGCACGTTCCGTTCCCGCATCTGCGCGGCAAGGGACTGAGCGTCCGGGTACTCTTCGATGTCCAGCCCAGCGTAGGTGATGATGGCTTCCCGCAGCGACAGTCGCTTCCACGAGGGCTTCAGCTCTATCGAAGTCTCGCCCACTTGTATCTGGGTAGCTCCCAGGTTATCCATGGCGAGGGTCGAGACCATCTCCTCAACCATTTCCATGACTTCGTTGTAGTCGGTATAGGCCTGGTAGCTCTCAAGGGTCGTGAACTCCGGGTTGTGTCTGGCATCCAGCCCTTCGTTCCGGAAAATCCGGCCAATCTCAAACACCCTGTCCAGCCCACCGATGATGCACCGCTTGAGGTGAAGCTCTGTGGCGATGCGGAGGTAGAGCGTCCTGCTCAGAGCGTTGTGCTGCGTAGTGAAGGGTTGGGCCACCCCGCCGGCAGCCACTGCCAGAAGGATAGGAGTCTCAACCTCAATGAAGTCCCGATTACTCAAGAAACGGCGGATGCCCTCCACTACCTTGCTTCTGAGGATGAACCGCTCACGAACCCCCTGGTTGGAAAGAAGGTCCACTTCGCGCTGGCGGAACCGTTGTTGGACATCCTGGAGTCCGCGCCACTTCTCCGGCGGTGGACGTAGCGCCTTACCCAAAAGCGTAATGCTCTGCGCTGACACTGAGGGCTCACCCCTTCGCGTACGAGTCAACTTGCCGTAGACGCCAAGGAAGTCGCCTAAATCAAGGTCTTTCAATAGATCGTAGCCGTCGCCAAGGACATCTCTTTGAAGGTAGCCTTGTATCTGCCCTGTACCATCGCGAATATCCAGGAACGCGGCTTTGCCCATATTCCGGACTGCGATGACTCTGCCGGTGATGCTGACGGGACGACCTTCAGTGTCCGTAGGCTTGGACTCCCTCTTTGCCAGGAGTTCCAGCACCTTTTTGATGGTGTGGGTTCGCTTGTATCGAGCAGGATATGGGTCTATACCCTGCTGCCGAAGCCTCTCCAGCTTTTCTGACCTGACCTGAAAGAACTCGTCGCGTTCAACCACGGAAGTTTCCTAGCTTGGGCGAATGCCGTTCCAAAGAACGGATGCCATCGTATTTGCCGTTTTTGCATGGTACAGACTCAGCTACATTGTAGCTCAGAGGGATTGGTATGGGCACTAGAGGGTTTAGAGAATAATGCAGAGGGGCTATTTGATCTCTGAGATCGTGTATTTTTGGACTCCGCCAGGCGTCCTCACTTCCGCGTCCTCACCCACACGCTTGCCAAGGAGTGCCTGTCCAACGGGTGAAGCATTGGATATGCGACCTTTTATGGGGTCGGCCTCCAGGCTACCAACGATCATGTACTTCAAGGTCTTACCCGCGCCATCCTTCACTACCACATGGGAACCTAACTCCACAGTTTCCGAGGGGGTTTTGTGGTTCGGAATGATGATGGAGTCTCTGAGGGCCAGCTCCAGTTCCATGATGTGCCCCTCAACGGTCCCTTGATCTCGCTTTGCTTCGTCATATTCGGCGTTGTCCACAGTCCCGCCGACCTCTGCCGCAAGCTTGATCTTTACCGCCACTTCTCGGCGGCGCACAGAAACAAGGGCATCAAGCTCTGCTTTAAGCTTTTTTACGCCATCAGGAGTCAGGTAGCTCTTCTCTGAAGACATAACACCCCCCAAATACAAAAAAGCTGAGAAGCAATTCAATACCCTCCCTCAGCGGCACCATAATATATGAGCAGGTTCCCAAGTTGCAATAACATTGAGGCAGGGTATTCGCAACATTCGAGTTGCGGCAGAACTCTGAGGACCTGGCATGACAAAGAGGGGCCACTACATAGTGACCCCTCTTTGTGTGATTACTTGGGTATCGTTTGCTTATGCGGTGCCGGTGACCTTCTTCATAACTGCTGTGGCATCCGCAGGGGCATCGTCTCCGGTCCAAACCACATACTGGTCAGGGCGGACAAGGATGAGCTTCGCCTCGTACTTCTCTCGGCCATCCTCATTGGTGTCCCTGATGACCTTGAACGGCACCTTGAGGGAACTAGCTGCGCCTTCGATAGCGTGGACGGCTGCATCGTCGGCACCGAATGCAAGGAGGGTGAAGCCCGTTCCAAGCTCCGCAGCCAAGTTGCGCCCGCCGGATAGGGGCTGTGGCGGCAAATGATGACCAGGCCTCGCATCGTAGGAGTGAGAGCCGTGGGCGCTGCAAACCGCGCCTTCTGGGCCCATGACAACCGATGAGCCAGGGTAGTTGGGCTCATAGGTCATTGTCCTTTGACCACCCATCTCTTCAAGTTCTGCCCATGCGGTCTTGAACTCTTCCAAATCCTTGTCGGGGCTGTATTTGGCCAGGAACTCGGCGTCACGATCAATGCCCCTTGCAATGAAGTCCTCACCGGTCTCCCAGAACACTGGCCGTCGCTCCTCACTGTAGGATTCCAGAAGGGCATCGCCCCCCCAGCCTTCCAGTTTTGCGGTCAGTTTCCAACCCAGGTTCACAATGTCTTCCAAGCCGTTGTTGAGCCCGAAACCGCCATAGGGAGGATGGCTATGGGCAGCATCGCCTGCGATGAATACGCGGTCAACCTGGTACTTGTCCGCAACAGCAACCCGAAGATCCCAGAACCCTACATGGTCAAATTCAGCTTTGAACTCAAAGCCTGCTGCGCGGTTCAGGAGCCCCTGAAAATCATAGTTCTCTGCAGTGGTATCCAGTGGCACAGGTGCATGGAAGAACCACGTCTCGCCCACGTCCACCCTACCAAAGAACATCCAGTACCCTTTGAGGTCAGGGTGAAGGGCGCGGTATGTAGTCCCGTTGGGGAAGCGCTCAAAGGCCTCGTGAAGTTCCTTGGAGCGGAATACGGCCAGTAACATCTTCTGATCAAAATTGGAGCCTACGCGTTCAATGCCAATCTGCTCCCTAACCGTAGATCGAGCGCCGTCACAGGCAACAAGATAGTCAGCTTCAATGACGCGCTTGGTTCCGGCCACGGTTTTCGCTGTATCGTCATCAGCACTGACGAACCCTGCCCATTCGTATCGACCGCCCTTCCGTGCCTCACCTGCAGTCTCTCCAATGGTGACCGTAACGCCGTTTCCGTCCTGTTCAACGGTCTCAACCGTCCACCCAAAGAGTGTGGTCACAGACGGAAGATCCTTCACTCGCTCACGCAGGACACCCTCTGTCTGGTACTGGGGAAGTCGGTCATTCTTCTCAAAGTAGTAATCCCGGACTACCTCACGTCCTGCTGGCGACCACCAGTGTTCGCTCATCATGTCGCCGTAGGCGGTCACGCCACCAATGGGGTAACCCTGTGGCATGAGTCTGGCGTTCCGGAGCTGGTCAACGATGCCCCAGAAGTAGAAATGCTCCAGGGTTCGCTGTGTCAGGTTCTGGCCTTTGGGCAGGTGCTGGGGTTCTTCGTGTCGTCCGACGACCACGCAGTCGATTCCTCGGAGCCCAAGCTCAACAGCCATACCGACTCCTACGGGTCCTCCGCCTGCAATGATCACTTGATGTCGTTCTGCCATGGGGTTTCCTCCTTACGGGACACGGGTCTCAAAAGAATATCTTGGAGAGCGAATGGATTGAGGTCAGACACTTCCAAGCAAATGGAATAGTACATCCAACGATATAAGAGTGCTAGGGCTGAATGGTGAAGTGAGAGGCAGTCACATAGGCCCTGAGAGTGAAATGGAGGTCGTCAAGGTTGACGATGTGGTGCTCCCCTGCTGTAATGGGTAGAGTGATTGAATCGACTGCGCCTTGCAACATCCTCATTCACAACCACCGGAAGCGTGGGGCTGTAGCTCAGATGGGAGAGCACCTGCTTTGCATGCAGGGGGTCAGGGGTTCGAGTCCCCTCAGCTCCACCAACGGAACCCCTCACCAATTTGTTTGAACCTATCATAGGTGCAATTCCATGAATAAAGAGCCTGAGAACACGCCACAACTGGACGATTCCACCGTTAAACGCTTCTGGAATGGTAGTGGTAGCAACGCGGCAGCTATGAGCATGATGGCTCATGAGCACAACCTTCCTCCCCGCTCTGCAGCGTATCGTCTTCAATCTGAGATCAACACCCTCAGCGATTGGATGGCCGTGCTTCCTCCAAATGCCAGCGTCCTTGATGTGGGCTGTGGTGCGGGATCGTGGGTGGAGTTGTTCGCCCAGAACTATGAGACCGTCGTTGGTGTAGAACGAAGCCCTGTCATGGTGGAAGCAGCCAGGGAGCGAGTAGCATATCTGCCCAATGCCCAAATAATCGAAGGGGATGTCCGGACGGATTTACCCCCAGGCGCCTTTGATCTGATTTTCCTTGGTGGCATGTGTATGTACCTCAACGACGCGGACCTGGTTGCCGTTGTAGGCGAGCTAAAACAACGCCTTGCGAAGGGCGGTATCGTCATCCTCAGGGAATCAACAGTCCGTAAGGGTGTGTATATCCCGCAGGGCAATTACCAGGCGGCGTATCGTAACGTTAATTTGTACCGGCAACTCATTGGCGAGGGTGGCCTTGTTGTTGAAGAGGTGCGCCGCAACTACGGCTACAACAGCCTGGTCACGGCAGAAGCGGTGGTGAGTTTTCGACGGAAGTGGCTGCCGTTCCTTCCCAAAGCCTCTAATGCGATGGGGCGAGCCACATGGTCGCTGCTACGGTGGACGTCACCCTTGAGTTTCTGGGCTCTGCCGCGAGTTCTTAACGCGCTTCATCTCTCATGGCCTAAGCTACAGAACCACTTCTTTAAGCTACAAGCCTAAGGGCAGCATGTGGTCTGGTTGAGGAACGCTACTCGACCCAGAGAATCGCCGAGTGGACTGCGGTCAACGCCACAACGTATACCGTTACGATGGACACCCAGATACCCTCCATCTTGTGCATACGGAACGGCGCAACGTGGAGACAGGCCATGACCAGGATCACTCCGTAGAAAACCCCGGCGAATGTGTTGTGGTTTAATGTGGTTTCCGCCAAGAACACCCCAGCTACCACCAACGGTGTGAAATCTATGGACAAACCCGCTATGGTTCCATCGGAGTCAACGCCGTAGACATCAAAGTAAGCAAGACGCAGCACCCCGGCCACAGCAATGGCTAGGAAACCAGGGTAGAACCAGGGGCTAAACTCCCCGTAGGCCAGCAAGAGCACTCCGGGTGCCACTGCGGAACTGATGACATCCACCAGTGAGTCCATATTGGCGCCGAACAGCTTTTGATTCTCTGTCCTGCCTGTCATCCTGCGGGCTACGGGACCATCAAACCAATCGAACAACACTGCCCACAACAGCGCAAGGATTGCAGCTTGGAATTGACCCTGTAGAGCAAAGTAGATGACCAGGAGCCCACTCGCCAGCCCCATGAGGGTAATCAGGTTGGCCCAATCAGCGGCATAGGAGAGAATCGTCGGCCGTTTTGGTTCCTGAAGACCACGCGCCCGAGAATTTCCGGCTACGTTAGAAGTTGTCTTCAATTGCTGTTGTGTTTCACTCAAAAGCTAGAGCCTCTGCAATGGTTGATCTGGTGGAATACCCGTTGATACACCCAGGTTTATCGGTGGTTAATCTATTGGCCAGAGTGAGACTTACTCTCCATGAAGTCAAGAGAGGTCGAGGCCCCCTGATCATTGAAAGGTCAGTACTTGGTTAGGCTGCTTTGAATAGCTCTTCAGCTGCCGCCAAGTCCTCTGGCGTGTCAACCTCAAACCACGGGCAGTCCCCGGGGAACATCATGCTCATATGAAGTAATTTCTCAGCCACGAGTTCTGCCAGGACGGCTTCATAAAAGATGTTTGTATTCTTCTCCGCTACATACCGGTCCAGCCCGGGTAGGAAGTGATCGCGCATTGTGGATTCGCTGAATTTATACAGGTTGACCGTTTTGGCTGCTCCGGCGTAGTTGTAGCCTTCACCCTGGGCTGACTTCAGGACAAACTCGTTGATGCCTGTACCCTCACCTCGCACGATGGTTCCGTTCATATCGTCGCGGAACTCATCAACCACGGCAATGTCCTGTTCTGCCGCGTCCACCAGCTTTGACATCAATGCTTTGTCGAATAAGAGGTCGCCTTCAATGAGTATCGTCTGGGATTCCAGATGTTCACGGGCAAGCCAGAGGGAATAGAGGTTGTTTGTGGTGCCGTAATCCGGGTTATTCACGTAACGCAGATTGAGGGTTTTGAACGAAGAGCCGAACGACTCGCTGACCTGGTTTCCACGGTACCCCACCACTATTGTGCACTCATGGATACCCGTTGCTTCAAGGGCTTCAAGCTCGTATTGAAGAATGGATTTGCCGCTTACTAGTGTCAGACATTTTGGCGCTGTATCCGTCAATGGGCGTAACCGCTCACCCCGCCCCGCGGCCAATATCACTGCGTTCATACGATATTACCTACCGGCTCGGCCAGCAGGTTGTGCCTCCTTGGCAGTGAAGATGGCGCGCAGTGCTGCAACGACTCGTTCGTTTTCCTCTGCTGTACGTGATGCGATGCGAATAAAGTTGGGCCCCATGCCGCTCTTATTGCCGCGATCACTGATCAAGATGCCATATTGCTGGAGAAGGATAGTGCCAGCCTGATGCCCGGATACTCCTGCCCCAAGCTCACACAAGATGTAATTGCCCTGAGTGGGGTATGGCGTCACATTCGGTATGCTCTCCAAGTCTTGGAAGAGCTTCTGAGTGGAGGCGATGACATGCTCGCACGACTGCAAGAACTCGACCTGGAACTTGCCAAGGTTCTCCAGGAACGCCTGGCCTATGGAGTTGATGCTCCAGATTGAGACAGCTTGTCGCAGTTTCTGAACATGTGACGGGTTTCCACTCACGATGTAGCCAAGTCGTAGGCCAGGAACTCCATAGTTCTTGGACATGCTTTTTATGATCATCAGGTTTGGATATTCGTCTATAAGGTCAACGACTGATGGGTTGGGCTGCGCTCGCGAGAACTCGATGAATGACTCATCGATAAGAACCAGATCCAGGTGGGTAAGCTTGTTAAGCAGACCTATCATCTCATCCCGAGTAGATATCGTTCCGGTGGGGTTGTTGGGATTGACGATCATGACGCTGTTTGCCCCTGAGGCTTGGACATGGGAGACAAACTTCTGTGTGTCTAGGTGGAAATCTCCTGTCAGTTTGAAAGGGGAGACCTGTTTGACGAGGAGTTTGGCGCGATTGGGGTATTCCTCAAACGTTGGGACGGGCATTGCCACGTTGCTGAAC
>JAPYRQ010000054.1:0-1067 GCA_029936935.1 Dehalococcoidia bacterium
CTTATGGATGTTCATGGCGCTTTGATGGAGTAGGAAGAAGAACTTCTCTTCTCTAGGTAGGAACGCAAGTCGCATAAAATGACCCCTTTCTCATAGTGTGTTTATTTCTACGATAGGTCTTGGGAGAGAGGATTTTGGGGAGGCACCTCTTTCTGAGAGAAGCCACAAAAAAACACCCTTCGGACATTCCGAAGGGTGATAAAACCATATTCTTGCGAGTCTGCTGCCGGATAATCTGGTCGGCGGCTCTGGAAACTCGCTACGCCTTTGTCTTGGGCGTGTACCCCGCTACAACGGGGCAATGACTTCTCGTTCATTATTTTAGGGAAGCGTAACAATGTTTCGGGTGATGGTCAAGGCATTCGTGGGGGCAATATTGTACGCATCGTCATCGAGGCTGGGAATTGCATCAAAGTTTATGAAATCGCAATTGGGAACCACCTGTTCGAGACTAGCGTAGTGACATACAATGGCGGAGACAGACAATCCCGGGAATGAGGAAGACAGACATGGATGCAGAATACGATGTAGTGATAGTTGGTGGAGGGGCTGCTGGGCTTAGCGCCGCTATTTATACCACCAGGGCACAGATGAAAACGTTGATTGTGGAGCAGTTGGCTCCAGGTGGACAGATTCTCAACACCTCCGATATTGAGAACTATCCGGGCTTCCCTGATGGAGTCTTGGGCCCGGACATCGGAACGGCTATCCACCGTCAAGCGGAGAAAACCGGTACGGAGTTCGCCTTTGACCAGGTGATTGAGCTGAAGGTGGACGGAGACGTCAAGGTAGTGGTTGGGGAAGAGCGTGAATACACGGCAAAGACCATCATCATCACCACCGGGGGAGAGCACAACAAGCTTGAAGTCCCTGGCGAAGATGAATTTGCAGGCCGCGGTGTAACGTACTGCGCAACCTGCGATGGCAACTTCTTCAAGGGGCAAGACACCGTAGTTGTGGGTGGTGGAGACGCTGCCATTGACGAAGGCATGTACTTGAGCCGTATCGTCAACAGCCTGACCATAGTGCACCGCCGTGACGAGTTGCGTGCAACCAAGGTATTGCAG
>JAPYRQ010000054.1:1077-15540 GCA_029936935.1 Dehalococcoidia bacterium
TCGGGCATATAGCACGGAGAATGTGAGCTTCAAGCTCAGCCACTCGGTCAAGGAGATACGCGGGAACGGACAAGTTGACCGTGTGTTGCTGGAAGACCTGAAAACCGGTGAAGAGTTTGAGTATCCCACGTCAGGCGTGTTCATCTACATAGGCTTCCACCCCAACTCTGGTTTCCTGCAAGGAACTGTTGCGTTGGATCCGGGTGGTCACGTTGTTACCGATATCAGGATGGAGACGGACAAGCCCGGGGTCTTCGCGGCGGGAGATGTACGACAGTACTCCGACAGACAGCTAGGGACGTCAGTCGGCGACGGCATCACTGCAGCGTTGTCGGCATACCGATACATCACTGAAGGCTAGCGATTAGGTAACCTGAGAAACGAAGAAGCCCCTACCATTTAATTGGTAGGGGCTTCTTTATATTCCGGGAATAGTTCTTGCAGCTAGTTGTACATCCTGATTACGCCTACCACTACGCCCTGGACTTCAACGTCCGATGCGTCTACGTAGATGGGAGACATGCTGCTATTCGCGGGTTGCAGGCGTACCTTGTCACCCTCCGGGAAGAAACGCTTGAGTGTTGCCTCTTGGCGCTCCTTCAACCATGCGGCCACCATCTCGCCGGTTTGTGCAGTATCGCGCCGTTGGAACAGCACGATATCACCGTCATCGATAAGATCTTCAATCATGGACTGACCCTTCACCTTCAGTGCGAAGAGCGATTCAGTCTGACGCAGCATGGACGTTGGGAAATCAATGGTCTCTGCAGCATCGTCAGTTGCGGTGTCAGGGAAAGCCATCAACGGCTCGCCAGCGGCAATCGCTCCTAGAATCGGAATGGAGATGGAGCCGGGTGCGATAGGTGAACGGGATTTGTTGTGTTCAAGCAACTCAATGCCGCGAGAAATATCGGGAGAACGCTTGATGTAGCCTTCCCTCCGCAGTATGTGCAGGTTGTAATCCACCACAGAGGTGGAGCTTATGGCACAACCCAATTGAATCTCTCTAACTGAGGGAGGATAGGGGTGATCCTTCAGAAATCCTCTAATGAATTCCAACATTTTACTTTGTCGATCGGACATGTTTCTCGTTTGGGGCACCATTGGCTCCTCCAGTGACCGGAGTTATGTTTAGAAACAGATGTTCTGGAATTAGAGTACCAAGGCTCTCAGGACATGTCAATACCAAAACAGATAGCATCAGGAGGGAATTGGGTAAGAGTTTGGTGCGCTGCTAGCCTGAATGAGCCTCTTCTGCAACTCTTTTAGATGCAGCAGAGGGCGGCCAGTGGTACGTCTGTTCCTCAACCGCGTCCAGTGCTTCCTGAACCATCTCGTCCACGGGCAGATCCTCTTCCATTCGGACTACGTCTTCCACCCTGCTCTTGGTCACGGGGTGCTTGGGTACGAAGAGTGAACAGCAGTCCTGATCCGGGATGATGGAGATGGGGTAGGTTCCCAGTGGCCGTGCTTTATCAATAATCTCTTCTTTGTCCATGGTCAGAAGCGGCCGGAAGATGGGTAGTTTGTCTGCTACCGTGCCAATGGTCGTCATGTTCTCCAGGGTTTGAGAGCTGACCTGCCCCAGGCTGTCACCGGTGATCAGCGCGCCTGCGCCGTACTTGAGGGCCAATTCCTGGGCGATGCGCAGCATGAACCTACGATAGATGGTAACGCGGTACGCCGGGGGCACTGTGACGATGATACGTTGTTGCGCTGCTGAGAAGGGAACCATGATCAATCGTGAATCCTGCTGGTACTGGGTCAACAGTTCCACCAAGTCTCCAGCCTTCTCCTTGGATGTGCCATCCACCAGCGGGAAGCTGTGGAAGTGGATAAAGGTGACTTTGCACCCGCGTCGCATCATCTGATACGCGGCTACCGGGGAATCGATGCCGCCCGACAATAGCATGGCGACATGTCCACCAACGCCGACCGGCATTCCGCCTGGCCCACGAAGCACTTCAGAGGATAGGAGCGTATCTTTTCCTGTGGTCTTGATTTGCAAATCAAAGTCTGGGTTGTTCAGGTTAACCGGCCATCCGGTCAGGTCTATGATCTGCCCACCAACCAGCTCGTTGATCTGTGGAGAGGTCATGGGGAACCGCTTGTCGGTTCGTCGGGCAGTGACGCGGAAAGAAGTTGGGTTCTGGCCTTCCAACATGAACGGCACAGCTTCCTGGATCGCCTCGATGGTCGAATCTACACGGTATGCGCGCCCAAAGCGCTCAACTCCTATGACATGCTCCAACCGCTCCTTAACCAGGGGCCATTGATCCGGGCTCTTAAGCTTGAACGTAGCCATCATGGAGTCGCGCTTGAAAGTGGTGATTCCCGTGCCGGCAAGCGCACGCTTCAGATTGTTCCCCATTTGTCGAAGGAACCACGGACGGTTGCCGCCCTTAAGGGCAATCTCGTGGTAGAACCCGACCATTACGTGTTGTTCCATTGAAGCGTTACATACTTTCTGTGGAGTTGTCTTGGAGTGCCAATTGGCAACAGAGAGAACCCATTTGTGCACCTTGGCTCAAGGATTCAAGGAGACCCCACTGCCAATCAGTGTAATACGTGGAGCCATCAATCTGGTCATCCGACTCAGGGAGTTCCGGCGAAGTCGCGTCGAGGGTTGCTGCGTAAAGGCTCATGGAGAGGTGCTGAGTCGCGCGCTCCTGGCTATCTTCTGCCAACATAGTGCCGAGGGTTACGTTTACGCCCAACTTGCGTGTGCCTAATCGATGGGCAGCGGCTTCAACCGATTCATTGTCTCTGAGAGAGGTGGCGGGAAGACCCCAAACGCCGGGCAAGTCCTCGTCGTCGTCGGGACGACGGACAGTTAGCAAACGTGAAGAATCCAGTGGATTTTCAATGAAGACTGCAATGGCCCGAACGGTATGCATCGCAGTGTAGAGAGGCGAACTGCCTATGCTGTTGCTACGGCTGCGTTGAGCTTCTTGGCCAAGCGTGACTTGGTGCGAGCAGCTTTGTTGCGATGGATGACGCCTTTGCGTGCAGCTACGTCCAGGTCAGTGATGGTCTTCTTCACAGCAGCCTGCGCCTCTTCAGCGCTACCAGCGACCAAGATGCGTTGTGCCTTTGTACGAGATGTACGCAGACTCCGCCTCACGACGCGGTTTCGAAGAGATCGACGAAGGGTTACCCTAGCTGAACGTTCACTTGGCACTACAGACATCCTCCATATTTGTTCCAAATCATTATACCTGAAATGTAGGGGTATGGACAGCCCCGGATAGATTGCTGATTGAAAGTTGGCGATTCTAAGGTTTTGTGGCAGAGGTGGTTCCGGCTGCGGGGCGGTTCACATTGAGGACACCCTTGATCCCATCGAGTCGAGAGAAAAGCCGACTGAGCTGGGAGACGCCGGTGGTATAGAGGGTCAATGTGATGACTGCGGTGCCGTCTCCCGGCTCAGCGGTGACCACACCGGCGATGTTCACCTTCTCACCTGAGACCATTGTGGTGATGTCCCGTAGGAGGCCAACTCGGTCCCAGGATGTAATCTCCACCCGCACCGGATGAAGGTTCTGGGAGGGGCCCCAACTGACGGAGACGAGTCGTTCCTTTTCGTCCTCGTTTATCACGTTGGGGCAGGTAGTCCTGTGGACGGTTATACCCCGTATGCGGGTGATGTAACCAATAATCTCGTCGCCGGGTACCGGGTTGCAGCAGCGGGCTGTCCGTGTCAGCAGATCGCCAACACCAAGCACCTGGATACCCGTCGTCGGACTTTCCGGCGGTTGGCTGTGGTTCGTGGCTGGCGCCGGGGCTTCTTCCTGCTGAGGGCTCAAGCGGTTTTCCAGTTGTGTTGCGCTCAGGCTGCCGCTGCCCAATGCAATGTAGAGTTCGTCCACGGACTCAAACTTCAGTGCCTTCATGGCGTCCGTCTCTGTGATGGAACGTGGCAGCCTACGGAGAGTCTTGGTCAACAACTCGCGTCCCTGCTCCATATGGGCGCCCCGCTCCAGCTTGTGGAACCATTGGCGAATCTTCTGATGGGCGGAGGCTGTGTTCACATATCCCAGGGCAGAGTTCAACCAGTCCATGCTGGGGCCTCTGGCAACCTTGCTGGTGACCACGTCAACGGTGTCTCCGTTTTGCAGGACGATATCCAGGGGCATGAGACGCCCATTCACCTTGGCGCCGATGCATCGATGACCCAGGTCTGTGTGGATGTGGTATGCGAAATCGATTGGCGTCGAGCCTGACGGTAGTTCGCGTATCTCGCCCTTGGGCGTGTACACGAATACCTGGTCACGGAAGATGTCAGTTTTCACAGACTCCAGGAACTCGTCCGTACCGGCGACCTCACGTTGCCATTCCAGCAACTGACGCAGCCATGCCATCTTCTCTTCGAACTGGCCATCCTTGGAAGCACCTTCCTTGTAGGTCCAGTGAGCGGCTACGCCGTACTCGGCAAGGTTGTGCATCTCAAAGGTGCGGACCTGAACCTCCAGAGGAATGCCGCCCTCGCACATCACGGTGGTGTGTAGGGACTGGTACATGTTTTCTTTTGGTGTGGCAATGTAGTCATCGAACTGGCCGGGGACCGGATGCCAGAGTTGGTGAACCACGCCTAACGTGTTGTAGCAATCCGAGTTAGTGTCTACCAGGACGCGGATGGCATAGAGGTCATAGATCTCGTCGTACTCCTTGCCCTGTTCCGAGTACTTTTGAATCTTCCTGTGGATGCTGTAGATGCTCTTGGGGCGACCGTTTAGTTCAGCAGTAATGCCAGCGGCCTCCAACGTTGCCCTGAGAGCCTGGCATTGGCGTTCAAGGTACGCCTCACGCTCAACGCGTTTGGTGGCCAATCGACGCGATATGTCCTTGTACTCTTCAGGGTTCAGGGCACGGAAAGCCATGTCCTCAAGCTGCCATTTGATGTCCCACATACCAAGGCGGTGAGCAAGGGGTGAGTAGATGTCCAGTGTTTCCTGGGCTACAGCGCGCCGTCGTTTGAGGGGGAGGGCGTTCAATGTCCGCATGTTGTGGAGCCTATCGGCCAGCTTGATGACGACCACACGGACATCCTCTGCCATGGCCACCAGCATTTTGCGGATGCTCTCTGCTTGCGCTCGACTGTCGGTGATCTCTTCGTCGAGGCGACCCTCGGAAATGAGGTCGATGCGTGTCAGCTTTGTGACGCCGTCTACCAGTCGGGATACCTCTGCGCCGAATTTCTCCTCAAGCTCTTCTTTGGAAAGGTTGCAATCCTCAATGACATCGTGGAGAAGGGTGGCGGCTAGCGTGGCGGAGTCCTGTTTGAGGTCGGCAAGGTAGAGGGCAGCGTTCAGGGGGTGTTCGATGTAGGGCTCACCGGACATGCGGAATTGGCCATCATGTTGGGTTGCAGCAAACTCGTAGGCTTGCTCCACAAGCTGAAGACGGTCCTCTGACAGATATGTACTCGCTCGCTCCAGCAAGTCGGCCAGTTCAACGGCCATCTGCTCCCTCCGGCAAGCGGGCTCAAGGCCCGTAATTCAGTGTAGCTACAATTCCTGTATTTGCATAGGGGAAGTTCCTCCCACCTGATACTGCCTTTACGGCCTGAGTACCGTGCGCTATGCTGGCCTTGCTAGATTGTATCCAAAAACGTATCGGAGGACTCCGTGCAGTTCCGACTCCCCAGGGGTACTCAAGACATCCTTCCGGAAGACCAACCACACTGGCGACACGTCATATCCACAGCCCAGGAGATGGCACGCCGGTTCGCGTACGGCCGAATCGATACGCCGGTGTTCGAGCAGGCTGCCCTCTTTGAGCGAGGCGTCGGCGAAGGCACGGACATCGTTGAGAAAGAAACGTACACCTTCTCTGATCGAAGCAATGAGATGATGACGCTGCGCGCTGAAGGCACCGCTCCTGTATGCCGAGCCTATTTGGAGCACGGCATGTCCTCCCTGCCCCAACCGGTACGGATGCACTACTTCTGCCCCATCTTCCGGTACGAGAGGCCCCAGGCTGGCCGGTTCCGTCAGCACAACCAGTTTGGCGTAGAGGCCATCGGTGACGCTGACCCTTCAGTGGACGCGGAGGTCATCGATCTTGGCTGGCGCTTCACGGAGGCGCTGGGACTCAAAGGACTTTCATTGGTAATCAACAGTATCGGTGACCCTGAGTGCAGGCCCAAGTATCTGGAAACGCTGAAAGCAGCCTATCAACCACACCTGGATAAGGTCTGCCCAGATTGCCGGATGCGATTTGAACGTAACCCACTCCGGATGCTGGATTGCAAACGAACGGACTTCGCCTGTCAGGAGTACATCGCTTCCGCCCCTCAGATGTCGGATCACCTCTGCGAGGGTTGTGCAGACCACTTCTCGAAATTACAGGGCTACCTCACTGCACTGGAAATCCCATTCAGGGTGGATTCCAGGCTGGTGAGAGGTCTGGACTACTACACACGTACGGTGTTTGAGATACAACCGCCGGAAGAGGGTGCCCAGAGCACCGTGTTGGGTGGTGGCCGATACGACGGGCTTATTGAACAGCTTGGGGGCAAACCCACTCCTGGCGTCGGCTTCGGATCCGGCATAGAGCGGCTGGTTCTGAACGTCAAACGACAGGAAGCGGCGCTTGCAGATAACGCAGACAATGTAGTGGACGCTGTGGTAGTCAGTCTGGGAGAAGAAGCTGCACCGGTAGCGGCAAAACTGGCATCTCAATTACGCAACGGTGGCTTGAAGGCGGTGCTTACCCAGCCAGGCCGGAGCCTCCGTGGCCAGATGCGGCATGCAACGGCGATGGGCGCGCGGTTCACCCTTGTCATAGGCGACACCGAAGTCGCTGCAGGCACAGCGCAGCTGAAGAACATGGACACCGGTGATCAGCAGGAAGTCACCCTGGTCGATGTAGCAGCGGTCATAGCCAAAGGGTAGCCTGACATCTTCATGCCTTTCAGTCGCGTATAACGTGTGAGGCCTAGCTATTCAGGAACGTCGGCTTCGTGTATCCTATGTGTCTGAACCTACTATCCATTTGAAAAGCTGTATGCCCGTATTTGTAACAAGGTATAAACAGAGGTAAATAAAGGAGAACCTATGCAACGACCAGGCGGATCAGAAGAATGGGAGCGTCTGCTTCGGCAGGGACGGGATCGGTTTAGTAACTGGTCTTCCCATGTCGGCAAGGCGCTGAAGGGCACGATTTTATTCGGCGGTATAGCAGTCCTACTGGTGATATGGCTGGCCACTGGCATCTACATAGTGGACCCGGACGAGCAGGCCCTTGTGCGTCGCTTCGGCGAAGTATCGGACATCGCTGGCCCAGGCTTGCACTGGCACCCTCCCGCACCAATAGCCAAACATGACATCGTTAAGGTGACCCAGGTACAGCGCATGGAGGTTGGCTTCAGAAGCCAGCCAAGCGGTGTTGTGACCACCAACCCGGTTGAGGCCCTGATGATCACCGGTGACGAGAACATTGTGGACGTGGAGATGGTGGTCCTGTACCGCATATCCAGCATCCGCGATTTCGTCTTGAACGTCCGGGACCCAGGTGAACTGGACCGAGGCATCGGCGATAGGCCTGACGGACGAACGCTGAAGGACGTTGCAGAAGTGTCACTTCGCGGCGTTATCGGGCAACGTATCATCGACGATGTGCTGACTTCCGAGCGAGGCATCATTGAGCAGGAAGTCAAAGACAACATGGTGAAATTGCTGAACCTGTACCAAGCAGGCATTCTGGTTGAGCAGGTGCAGCTACAGACCGTACGGGCGCCAGACCAGGTACAGGCAGCGTTTGACGATGTTGTGAGCGCCAAAGAAGACAAAGAGCGGCTGGACAACGAAGCCCAGGCGTACGCAGCGGACATCGTTCCCCGTGCTCAAGGTAACGGGGAACGGCTACTGAACGAAGCACGAGCTTTTGAAGCCCAGCGAATCAACGAAGCCCAGGGTAGGGCCGCGGAGTTCCTGGCCGTCTTGGAGGAATACGCCAAGGCACCTGACGTTACCCGTGAGCGACTCTACCTGGAAGCAATGGAGCGGATACTGCCGAAGGTCCAGAAGTTCATCCTTGATGGTGACACCGGAAGCCCGCTGCAGTTCCTACCCTTAACGGGTTCCCAGACTGAAGGGGGTGCCCAGTAATGAAATATCTAATAATTGGTGGCATCGCGGTCGTTGCCCTGCTGGTGTTTGTTTCGCAGAGCGTTTTCGTGGTCGACTCAACAGAGGTGGCTGTAGTGACCCGATTGGGTGAGTTCCAGAATAGCCACATATCACCTGGATTGAAGTTCAAGACCCCCTTCGTAGAAGCAGTGAGGAAGTTCGATAACCGGCTACAGCGGTTCGACATCCCGCCGGCGAACTTCATCACCCTGGACAAGAAGAACCTGGTAATCGATGCATATGCTCGTTACCGGATCACCGATCCTCTGTTGTTCCTTCAGAACCTGTTTGATCTGAACGCCGCCGGCCCCAAAGTCGGTGACATCGTCAACTCTGAGTTGAAGAAGGAAGTCGCAAGCGACAACCAGTCGGACATCATCACCGAGAAGCGGCAAGAGGTCATGGCTCGCGTATTGGTGGCCTCCCAAATCATCGCAAATACCAGTGGCCAGGGCGGAACCAGCCTTGGAATTGAGATTATCGATGTTCGCATCAAGCGCGCGGACTTCCCGCTGTCAATCGCAGAGTCGGTGTTCGCAAGAATGAACGCAGAACGATCCCGTGTTGCGAACCAGGAGCGTGCCGAGGGCGAGCGCACCAAGCTGACTGTAGAATCAAATGCTGACAGGGAAGTGGTGGAGATCCTTTCTGCCGCCAACCGTGAATCCCTGGAGATCCGTGGTTTGGCTGAAGGTCGAGCCGTTGAGATTTTCGCAGAGGCCCTTGAGCGTGACCCGGAGTTCTTCCGGTTCCTGAGGAGTCTGGAGGCTTATGAAGTCTTCCTGACTGAGAACGATACGATTGTGTTGGACTCTGATGCACCGATTTTTGACTTCCTGGCATCTCCAACATTGGAATAACCGGATAATTGAACAAATTTCGAGGTAACTAGAGAACATATGGTAGGTACGGGCGTGAATGCCGTCGCTGTGGCGACGCGGAAGATCAATGACCAGATAGAGCGGGTCATGGTGGGTAAGCGGGATGTGGCCGAGTTACTCTTGGTCGCTATCCTTTGCGATGGTCATGTCCTCATTGAGGATGTGCCCGGCATTGGTAAGACGATGCTGGCCCGTTCCATGTCCCGTTCGCTGGGTTGCACCTTCCGTCGAGTGCAGTTCACGCCTGACCTGCTGCCGTCAGACATAACCGGAACCCACGTGTTTGACCAGAAGACCGGAGACTTTGCGTTTCGGCAGGGGCCGGTCTTTACCCAGGTGCTGCTGGCAGACGAGATCAACCGCGCTACGCCGCGTACGCAATCGGCACTGCTGGAAGCAATGGAAGAGAAGCAGGTGACGGCAGAGGGTGAGAGTATGGCTCTCCCCAGGCCGTTCCTGGTGCTGGCCACACAGAACCCCATTGAGTTGGAAGGTACTTTCCCATTGCCGGAGGCTCAGCTTGACCGGTTCTTGCTGCGGGTTCGCATGGGCTACCCCACCCAGGAAGAGGACGCCCTTATCCTGGATCGCTTCATGAAGGACAACCCCGTTGAAGACCTTGAACCCGTGTTGTCTGCCGGGGACCTTGTGACGTTGCAGGTCCTTTGCCGAGACGTGAAGGTGGAAGCGGACGTGAGGGAGTACATTAGCAAGCTCACCCAGGCGTCACGGAACCACCCGCAGATAGAGTTAGGCGCCAGTCCCAGGGCGATGCTGGGGCTGCTCCATGCATCTCAGGCCCTTGCCGCAGTGCGAGGCCGTGGCTACGTCATCCCCGACGATGTGAAGACCCTTGTGCCGGCGGTCTTTGAGCACCGCATCAGCATGCATGCTCAGAGCAACTTGCGGGGAGACTCACTTTCAGATGTGCTTAAAGAGATTGTGGATTCTGTAGCGGCACCTGTAGAGACGATGAGCGCTGCTACTACCGCTTCTACCACAGGAGACTAACGTTGGTTGGGGAGAGTTGGCTTCTCATAACCCTGACGCTCCTTATCGTCTCCCTTATTACCCAACAAATTCCCCTTCTACTCGTCACCCTCCTTGTGTTCCTGACTGGACTGCTTATCAGGATTTGGAGCCACTTCGCCCTCTCTCGTGTTACCCATGAACATCATATAAGCAGCGAGAAAGCTTTCTTTGGCGATACCATCACCGTAGACGTAAGTGTCACCAATCGCAAAATGTTACCCCTCCCGGTTGTTGAAGTGGGACTTGAAGCGCCGGAGGAGTTAAAGGTCATCCGCGGCTCAGTCATCCCTGCGGCGACCGATCCCTTTCGGATCAACCTCTCAAGCTTCCTGTCCATGGGCTGGTATCACAAAGTCACCAGGCGTTATCAGATTGAGTGCTCAAAGCGTGGCTATTACACCTTTGGCCCTTCAATCATCAAAGTCCGGGACCCCTTTGGTTTCACCAACCAGGAGGCAGAGAGCACTAAGACAGACAGGTTGTTGGTGTACCCGCGGATACTATCGCTGAAAGAGCTGGGGCTACCATCCACAGAGATACTGGGTGAGCGGCGCATACGGCGTCAGTTGTTTGAAGACCCGCTTCGTATTGTGAGCAGCAGGGACTATGTCCAGGGGGACCCCCTTAATCGTATCCACTGGAAGGCGACTGCACGTCGAGGCAATCTGCAGACCAAAGTGTTGGAGAGCACCACTACGCCCAACCTGGTCATCTTCCTTGACGTGAATACCATGGAGACACGGTTCCAGGCCCCGTTGGAAGGCCCACTTGAGTCAGCGATCATCGTGGCGAGTTCGATTGCCAGCCATGCCATCAACGCTGGTCACAACGTGGGTCTTTTTGTGAATGAACCCTATCGGGGTACCAGGGAGCCAATCCAGTTGGCACCCTCAAGGCACCCGGATCACCTTCAACGCATTTTAGTAGCACTGGCGCATCCTCAGGGTTGGCCGCTGCACACCATTGAACGCATGTTGTCCATGGAGGGTCGCAACCTGCCGTGGGGAGCCAGTATCGTCATCGTCACGCCAACACCCACAGGGTCGCTGGTCGGCTCCATACGACGGTTCAAGCGTGCGGGACGTAGCGTGTCGCTGATACAGGTTGGCAACACGACCGACATGGTGATACCACGCGACGTCCCAACGCACTTCGTGTCAGACCGCATCCACCAGGATTTGGTTGAGGCGCTTGAGGTCACGGCGAGATGAACACGTTGTGCCAAAGGGCTGGCCGATCATGACGAGATTGCTTCCCGCAGTCATCGTTCTGTTGGAGTTGCTGTGGAGCTATTCCGCACTTGTTGCCGTAAGCGAGTGGGGCTGGATCGGCTGGGCAAGTCCTCCGATCAGCTTGCTTGCCGCAGCTACATTGGCAGCGGGAGCCCTCGCACCCTCGATGTTGGTAGAGAACGCTAAGTGGAACGCGGAGCGTCTGCGCGCTTTCATCCTTCCATTCCAAGTCCTGCTGGTAGTCGTAGTCATACGGATAGACCTGTCTGGCGGGTATGGCCTGTTTGATTTCGATTGGTTCAGCTACGTAGGCAGTGACATCTCCTTCCTCCTTGGCGCAGCTGCTTACAGCGTCTTCCTTCTGTGGCGCGGCATCTCAGTCACTATAGATCTGCCGACAATAGAGACCCTGCACCGGCGGTTCCTCCTGGGGCTGGCTGCTGTACTGCTGGCCTTTGTTTTTGCCATGATCACTGACGAGAGTGGCGATAGTCGGCACCCGATGGTATCGCTGGGCGTGTATGGCGTAGCCTACTTCGGCGCAGGGATGGTGGCGACTGCCCTGGCAAACCTCCGCAACATCCGACGTGAGATGGTCCGACGCTCGGACGACGATGCCCCTTCTATTCGACAGTGGATGGCCTTTCCCATAGTTGTGGTCACTGTAATGGTCCTGGTGTCTCTCCTGGTCTCAGCCATCTTCTCCTTTGATATAGCGGCGCTCCTGCTGATTCCCATAACCTTGATAGCCAAGGGCGTGACCGCCATCCTCCTGTACGGCATCATCTGGCCCCTGGGGTTTGTGGCTGGCGGCCTCATCTGGCTGCTGCAGAAGTTGGGAGGGCAGGTTAATCCTGAGCCTGACGAAGACGGAGGAGGCCCCGTCGAACTCACAGAAGAAGGAGCGTCTTTCCCCGAGGACAATGCCGGGTACATGCTACCGGATAGCGTAGTGATTGCCGTTGAATGGACGGTTGGAATCATAGCTGCCATCGTTGTCATCCTGATCCTGTACAGGGCGCTCTCCAAGTTCCGACGTGGCGAGAAGGATGAAGAGGAAGAGGGTAGCAGTGAGTCGCTTGGCGCATGGGCCGGGGTGAAAGGCGATCTGAGGTCGTTCCTTTCAATCATCTTTAGCTGGTTCAAACGAAAGCGCGACCCCGAGTCGCAGCCCGTGCCGCCGGTACCCGATTCGGTGACCGTGGCAGCAGAAGACCAACGGGAGTTCACCATCAAAGAGATATACCAGGGTCTCTTGTGGGAGGGCGGAGCAATCGGCAGACCACGCCGTAACGCTGAGACCCCCTACGAGTACGAGGGGCGCATTGCGGCATTGGATATCACCCAAGAACATGCGCTAGGCGCCATTACAGAGGCGTACGTCGCTTCACGGTATGGCGGTGAGGAGCCGGATGCCGATAACCTGAGGCTGCTCAACCGAATGTGGCGCGGATTGAAGGGCATTATCATGCAGGCTGGTCAGGTTCCGCCTCAGCGATAGGGTGCATCTATGCGGGCTTTGCTCGGGCACGTATCATGACCGGACATCCCACTACAAACCAGGGTTGCTACGCCACATCTGTGTCTACGTAACCATCGACAACAACACAAGGAGAACACCATGAAAGCAATACAGATGACAGAGGTCGGTGGCCCGGAGGTTATGAAGTTCACAGACGTTGACGCGCCTGAACCCGGCCCCGGACAGGCGCAGGTGCAGATCAAGGCTGCAGGGGTGAACTACACGGACGTCTACTCACGAAGCGGCGTCAACCATCCGGCCAAGATGCCCGCGATTCCCGGCATTGAGGGTGCAGGCGTGGTCACCAAGTTGGGTGAAGGTGTGACCGAAGTAGCTGTGGGCGACCGCGTTGCCTACTCCAGCGGACCCGGCGCGTATGCGGAAGTTGGCGCTGTGCCTGCATGGCGACTGATGAAGATACCCGAGTCCATCACGTTTGAGCAGGCCGCCGCCGCTATGCTTCAGGGCATGACGGCCCACTACCTCAGCTATGATGCGTATCCCCTCAAGCCTGGAGACACTGCGCTCATCCATGCTGGGGCCGGTGGTGTAGGCCAACTTCTCATTCAGATGGCCAAGATACGCGGCGCAGAGGTCATCACCACGGTGTCTACAGGCGAAAAGGCTGAGATTGCCAAGGCAGCCGGTGCCGACCATGTGGTGATGTACTCCACCCAGGACTTTGCAGAAGAGGTCAAGAAAATCACCGACGGCAAGGGTGTCCAAGTCTCCTACGACGCTGTAGGCGTGGCCACGTTCGAGCAGAGCATCGCGTCTTTGGCTATCCGAGGCTACATGATTTCCTACGGCGCTGCTGCTGGCCCGGTGCCGCCCGTACCCCTCGCAACACTGAACCCGAAATCGCTGTTCCTGACCAGGCCGACGTTGGTGAGCTACACCCTCGATCGAGCAGAGATTGAGATGCGCTCAGGGGCCATCTTCGACTGGATAAGCTCGGGCAAGCTGAAGCTCAGCATCTCCCAGACCTTCCCGCTGAGCGAGGCCGCAGAATCGCATCGACAGCTTGAGGGACGTTTGACAACCGGGAAACTGCTACTGATACCGTAGCTGGCAACGGAGGGCCGTATGGAAGACAAGGACGCAGCCGTAGAGCTTGAGGCCGTGTACACGGAGATGCTCCAGAACAACCTGGAGGGTCTGTGGCGTATGACCCGCGAGGTGCCGGAGGTAAAGCCGTACCTCTGGCGTTGGGACGTCATGAGTCGCTTGGTGAACCAGGCGGGCAGTTTCCTGCCGATGGAGGAGTTGGGCGAGCGTCGAGCGGTGTTCCTGTTCAACCCTGCCCTCAAGCACCTGGCAGGGGCCACGCAGACCCTGTACGCAGCTATCCAGATGATTCAGCCGGGCGAAGTCGCTCGTGCCCACCGACACACTCCGTCAGCCCTTCGCTTCATCATTGAGGGCGAGGGCGCCATGATGAACGTTGAGAGCGAGGTTGTCCCTGTCCACGTAGGTGATCTTGTTCTAACGCCGAACTGGCTCTGGCATGAGCATCGCAACGAAGGCACGGAGAACGTCACATGGCTCGATGGGTTGGACTCGCCGTTCGTGTTCGGACTGGGCGCCGCCGTGTACGAGATGCACCCTGGCGTGTACCTGCCGGAGACCAAGCCCCGGGATATCACCAGCGCCGGCAACATCCA
>JAPYRQ010000055.1 GCA_029936935.1 Dehalococcoidia bacterium
GGGTAGGAGATCGCGCGTTTCAGCATGTAATTAATGGCCAATCTAATGTCTACCTTTTGCTATTGCGACGATGTTGTTGATGACCCAACTTTGGTTACCTCACCGTAGCATTACGGCAGATACCCCAAGGCTGAATTCTGACTTGCCTCCCCTTGAGTAAGGAGCCTTCTTCAGAGTCTGAGTTTACCTACTCAAATCTATCTTACTTCATGCTGATAGCAATATGAAACAAGTTCCCATCGTTTTATTCAAATTGTTGCGTTTATCCACCTATAAGATGCAATAGATGCTATGGTAGATCCTTGGAATAGTAATGTTGCGAGAGTTCTTCTTCTTCCCAACACCATCGCTTGCTAATCGAGGCTAACGGTGGCGAGAAGTCGCTGCACTGTAATCGGTGGCTTTGCCAACGCCGCGGCAGACGACGCGATCACAGTTCCAAAATCCTTCTCGTCCAGCCTCGATACAAAAACACCTTTCAAGAACTCTGTTGCACCCTTGGCTCGTTCCGCGCTTGCTCCCCATGAATCTTGAATGAACTTGATAGCGGTTGGATGACCATCATCGATCCACTGAGAGACCTCTTTATGGGCTTTAATGAGTCCGGCGACCATTTGAGGTCGCTCTGCAAGAGTCTGTTCGGTGACCGTTAGGCCATGAATCAAGGTGTCCGGGTAATCAGTACAAAGCTCTATCAATGGTGTGAACCCCTTGGCTTCCAGTACCTCGCGCTCCAGCGTTCTCGCAATTGCGCCGTCCTCTTCGGGAGCCGGTCCGTCGTCCGTCCAGTCCGCGTGGGATTTTTCATAGGTGAGTTCTACATCTTCATCAGGCTTGAGGCCATTGGCCGTCAGCCACTTCCGTACCATCACGTCAGGCTCTGTGCCTTTGTCTCCAGCCTGGACCTTGCCGCCTTTCAACTGCAGAACGCTTGTGACACCTGGGCGACCCATCACCCAGTGCGGCCCGTTGTGATGAATGAGTTGAACGATCTTCAATGGTGCATCGTCGTTCATGATCGCCCGAATGGTCGCTCCAACGGACACGACTACGTCCAAATCACCCGCTCGCAGCGCCTCGATGCTGCGGAGGCCCGCAATAAAGTCGAACTCCACGTCCACGTCATGCTTTGCGTACAGGCCAGCGTCTTTTGCCAGTAGCAGATCCAGCATGTTGATTGTACCGTTGATGATCCCGATCCGTGCTTTTTCCATTGTTCACTCCATTTGTGTAATTGAACCTGGGTGGATGCTATCACGATTGCGGCGCGGTATCACTCACCGACTTCTACCGGGGCCTTGGCTTCTCTTGCGGGTGGCCTGGTTGTGGAGATGAGAAGAGCGGCCACTACCAGAACTCCGATGGTTGGCCACCAGATGTACCTGAAATCGCCGGTGCCGTCCGCTATGCGACCAGTAAGTGGCCCCGAAACGCCGGCAAACAGCAGCGTGGTGGTCAACGCTGCAGAACGCACGGCCTCGGCGTGTTGGCGACCGAAGTAGGAGGCGTAGAGGATTCCTTGAAGGGTCCCTACGGCGTTCGTGGCCCACGCAAAAGTAAAGAAAGCTGCAAACATCATTAAAGTATTAGTGGATGCCAGGGTAATCAGGAAACATACGCCCAGGAGTAGCAGGTTGACACCTACTAACCGTTCCATGCCAACGACTGAAACCTGTCGAGAAATCGTCGCTGCACCCAGGAATAGCGGTACCTGTGCGGTGCTTGCAGCTATTGCGATTGTACTTACGTTCATCCCCTGGTCAGTGAAGAACGGTAACCGGAAGAATGCCATGGATGAGGTAGCGAAGACAAAGAGGCTGAACGTAGGGGTTAACCTCCAGAATGCCATCGTCCGAATCGCCTCTTCCCTCGTCCACTGATGCTCGGTTGGAGTAGGCGACGGTGCTTCCTGCCCGTCTGCGACTTCCTGGTTGGGCGTGTCGCCGTCAGGTAAAAGGCCTATGTCTTCAGGTTGACGCGTAGCAGCAGCAGCGATTCGGCAGGATTATCACAATCGCCGCTGCACCCAGGGTGACCCAACCGGCGCGCCATCCAAAGTTGCTGATATCCATTGGACAACTGGGAAACCGATTATCAGCCCCAACGGAGCGGCCATGGAGAGGATGCCCAGCGCCTTTGCCCGTTTACGAATAAACCACTTGGCCATCGATGGGCCTGTGTAAAACGGAGCCTGTCCCTGGACCCCTACCAGCCCGGTGATGACGAACACGCCGATGAGCCACCAGGCGGGATGGAAGAACCCCAGACTCATAATCGCCAGGGCTGATACGGTACCAGCCACCGCCAGCATCACCCTGGGGCCATGCTTGTCGAGGAGTTTACCGATGAACAGCCCACCGAACGCTGCTGCTAGCATGCGTCCGGTGTTTGCCAAACCGAATACTGTATTGTCAAACCCCAGATCGTTCTGCATGGGTTCGATAAAGAAGCCAAAGATTGGACCAGCCACGGCCGCGGACGTTGCACCAATGAAAATCATGGCGACAACAATCACCCAGCCGTAGTAAATCCTTGGGGAGTCCTTTGGGTTCTTGGCCACTCATGCTCCTTGAAGGAAAGGGATGGCAAAAAATGAGGCCCGGGTAGAATCTACTCCAGGCCTCAAATGGTTTCTAGTACTGTGAGAGACTGCCTACGCAACGCCTCCAGGAGGCGTTGGAATAGTAGGGGCGATGTACGCGAGAGGCTGTTTCATTCCGGCATAGTGTTTGGTGGTAAGGAAGGAACCGTAAGAAATCATAACTAACGGAATTCCCAGTGCTGCCGGCATGATGCCCAGCCAACGTAATTCCCCGTTAGCGATGGCGGGTGCGACTATGGCCACTACCAATCCCACCGCAATGACGGCGACAAACGGTAAAGTGATTTTCCGGATGTAAAGTGCAGCTATGGTCATCAGCGCACCGGAAACCACCCCAATGCTTGTCCCTGTTGCTGTGGCGTTATTGACGTCCTGGGTCAGCCCATAGTTGCCACCGATGGCCAGCGGAAAGAATGCCAGGTAGCAAAACAATGCTGTTGCGGCAAGGGTAATCATGCTGCCAAACCGCAAGAGGTAAACGCCTTTGCGGAACTTCATTCGCGCAATCACGCTGGGGTCTATTGCGAATTCTATTCTGGGGGTTGCGCCTGATGGCGTCTTCCACCGTCGTTTGGAGAAGATGTCAGACCCGAAGGCGATGACTGAGTAGACGGTGGTGATGGTAATCAGCAGGGTAAAGGGCCAATATTCAAACATCTGGCCCCAATAGCCATCAACGATTGCCAGTGAAATGATTGGATTGCTCATACGACTATTGTACTCCTGTGCTGGCGGGGAGAAAAGGCCTTACGGCATAGCTGGCCTTTACATTCCTCACGTTACTATTAACTGGGCCGTAAAGCAACTTTGATTTCGAGGGCTGGCGTCCTGTTTGATGATGCGAATCTTGGTTAACGGGCGAGTCGACGCAGATAGGAGGCGGTGATATCTACACCCAGTACAAGGATGAGATACCAGACCAACAACAGCGTGATTGTTGTGAAATGGAAGTAGCTCATGCTTAGCCGGAACTCTGTGCCCAGGCCGCCTGCCGAGACAAACCCCACTACGATGGCAGTCCTGATAATGACCTCCCATCGATAGAAGAGATAGGTCACAAACCGTGGGAGCGCCTGGGGCAACACGCCGTACACCATCACCTGGAATCGACCGGCACCCGTAGACCTCAGAGCCTGAATGGGCCGCTGATCCAGACCTTCCACAATCTCGGATGAGAGCTTGCCCAAAATTCCCGCATTGTGGAGTCCTAAGGCAACCGCGCCGGGTAACAGGCCTGGCGACAGCACAAAGATGATGAGCATGGCCCAGATAAGTTCCGGGATTGCGCGCGTCACCACAAATATGCCTCGCACAAAGAAGAAGACACCGCGCCAGAACCAGGAACCATAAGGCGCTAACTCTCCCATCATCATGTTCCTGGCCCCAAACATGAAAAACACCAACGCAAAGATGGCAGCAAACCCAATGGCCATGACACTCATAACCAGGGTGTCATAAGCAAGATGCCCTGTTGAACGCCACTCGCTCCACTGTGCGTAAGCCGGAGTGCCGGAAGACCCGACACCAAGGAGGTCTGCAAAGAAATCCTTGAATCGATTGAATGTCTCAGCGGAGAGGAACGAATGGTTCTGGGCACCATCGGCGTTCAGGACGAAAATCCACGACGCGATGATCAACGCCAACATCGCTAGCAGGCTGAGGCGAATGAAGGTGATGCGCGGCCAACGCATCGTCGGAGCCTGTGTGTGCTGAGTGCGGTCGAAGGTTGTCATTCTGACAGCCTCCTTCTGACCATGGTGCTCCAGACGTCTACGATGACGACAAGCCCGATGAGGAACAGGAGATACGTCCAGACCTGCTGGTAGGCAAGGTCATCCAGTGAGATTCGTATTTCATGGCCAAGCCCCCCAAGTCCCACAAAGCTCATAATGGCTGCCGACCTGATGCCGCATTCCAGCCGATAGAAGGTATAGCTGAGCATGTCAGGCAGCGCCATGGGGAGTCGACCGTACCAGAATACGCGCCATTCGGAGGCTCCAGTGCTGCGGAGGGAGCGAAGTGGGGCATCGGGTACGTCCTGCAGCAGCTCTGCGTAGATGCGTCCAAGAATGCCGCCGTAGGGAATTGCCAGTGCCAGGACTGCGGCCATTGGCGAGAGTCCTATCGCCGCCACAAACAACCACGCCCACACCAGTTCATGGATGGAGCGGAAGAACGCTAGGGAAAACCGCGTTCCGCCACCGCTGGTGACTCTCAGCCACGGAGACCTGGTCAATACGCCGGAGCCGATGGCGCCCAGGGGTATGCCGATGAGCAGCGCAAGCGTAAGCCCCGCTACGGCGTAGGCCACCGTGGTCCAGCTGGCGGAGATGGCAGAGGTCAATGTGTCAGCCGAAAGGTCCAGGGTGAAAAGCGCCTTGGCGAACTCGCCCATAGCATCAATGCCACCAGAGTGGATGAAGCCTGTAGTCCAATCAAGGTTTAGCAGGCTCCCCACAAAGGCGGCCAGAAGTATGAGGGTAAGGACTCTTCGACTCTCTAGGAGCCTAGGTTTCTGAGCGGAGTCCCTGGAGGTTGTAGAGGTCATGGAGCATATCCTCGGTCACTTCGTGGCTAGGGAGGTCAAAGATGACGGCGCCGTTGCGCAGTCCGATAAGTCGAGAGAAATGCTCGCGAGCCAGTTCCACAGAATGCATGCTGGCAATCAAGGTCTTACCTGCCTCTTCTGCGATGCCAACAAGGAGTTGAAGCACTTCGCCTGCCCGTGCCGGATCGAGTGAGGAAACGGGCTCGTCGGCAAGAATCACCTGCGGGTCCTGCACCAACAGACGCGCTATCGCTACTCGCTGTTGCTCTCCGCCGGAAAGACTGCCGGCACGTTGATAGGCGATACCTTCAACGCCAACCCTCGTCAGCGCGGACAAGCCGATATCCCTGTTCATTGGCCAAACCAAAGAGACAAGTGACTTGATAAGGCTCCACTCGCCAAGCTGCCCCGCCAGGGTGTTCTGAAGCGCGGAGAGGTTGGGAATCAGGTCAAACTGCTGGTGGATCATCCCTACCAATTGGGACACCTGACGCCCGGTTGGCATGGTGGATAGGTCACGGTCACACAGACATACCGTGCCTGTACTTGTCTCCAACTGACCGGAGAGCAGACGCAACAACGTGGTCTTCCCCCCACCGCTGGGCCCCAGAAACGCCACGCGTTCTCCAGCATCAATGGAGAGGTTCAACGGGAAAATCGCCTCTTTAACCCCGTACTGCTTGCTGACCGCTGTCAGAGATACGGAGCAAGATGCGGCGCTGTAGAGCGTTTCCGGTTCTCTAGTTCTCAATAATGCCAAGGTCTCTTGCCACCTGTTCTATCGCGTTGTAGTTGTCGTTTTGGGTCAGGATGAACTTCTGTGCGTCAAAAGCTTCCATGATCTCCTGCTCAATGCCCCCATCGGCTGCATTGAGGTCTAATAGTGCCTTGTGAATATCCTCTGTTGTCCCTGAGCCGAACTCATCGTCTAGATTGCTGTTGGCTAGCCAATGGTAGTCAAAGTAAGCAGGTGTGGTGTAAAAGGCTTCTACCTTGTTGGTGTCTACGCTCCCATCAGCTACCCGCTTCTCCCAGACCACCGCGTTCATCGCACCCGCTTCAAATGACCCTGTCTCTACCAGTTTCCACGTCTTATCGTGGGAACCGCTGTAATTCACTGCGGCGAAGTCGTCCTCCGGGTTCACTCCTGCCTGAGACAGGAAGGAACGTGGCATCAGGTTGCCTGAAGTCGAACTCTCGCTCCCGAATGTAACCCTTAGGCCTTTCAGATCTTCAAGGGATTTGATGCCCAAACTCTTCTGAGCGATGAACACTGAATGGAAAGCAGCGTCTTCCTCACGCTGTGCCAGTGCCTGAGACCCAGGTGTCGCCAGTCTGGCCTGGACGCCGGTGAGTCCTCCGTACCATGCAAGCTGGATGTCTCCCTGGCGGAATCCGGTCACTACTGCTGCGTACTCCACCGATGGAAGGTATTGGACGTTCAGGCCGGTTTCTTCACTCAGGTATTCAGCAAGCTTTTCGAACCGGGTCTCCAGAGTGGAGATGTCCTGATCCGGTATCCCTGCTATGTACAGGGTTCTCTCGCCACCTCCAGAAGAACATGCACCGACAAGAACCACTGTGGTGAGAACCAAAGCCAAAATCCAAGCCGACCGTACGGACAACAGAGGATGCTTGAAGTGCATAGACGTGGACCCTTCCCCCGTTAGACCCTGAATTCGTTGTAGCTAGATTACGATTACGGTATAGTAAGCGCAACTACCATGCGAAATCATCATGCAAGGAATAGACGATGGAATTGACGGAAATGGAGACGTTCCTGGCAGTCTCTCGTCATAAGAGCTTTACGGGTGCTGCATGGGAGTTGCGCTTGACTCAGCCAGGGGTCAGTCGACAGATACAGAAAATTGAACGCGAGCTTGAGGTCATACTTGTTGAGAGACGACGTGGCGGCCTCCGCCTCACGCTCGCTGGGGAACAATTCAAGGTTTACGCGGAGGATGCTGTAGAACGGCATGGCCAGTTCATTTCCACCCTCGGGGCTGGAGAGGAATCGCTCTCTGGTGACCTCAGCATCATTGCCAGCACAACCACCGGGGAGTTCATTGTGCCGGACCTGGTTGCCCGTTTCACAGCGCTTCACCCGGATGTAGTCCCGGAGGTGTTCATTACCGATACCGCCCAGGTTGTGGAAGAACTGGCTGATACACGATGGGACGT
Organism: Dehalococcoidia bacterium; assembly: GCA_029936935.1. Taxonomy (GTDB): domain Bacteria; phylum Chloroflexota; class Dehalococcoidia; order Lucifugimonadales; family UBA1127; genus UBA1127. Next base: position 7,332 of record JAPYRQ010000055.1, read on the forward strand.
GGGGTTCGTTGGCGCACGCCTACCCGGCAGAGGCCTTCGGTACGAAGTGACAGGGGAGGACGAAATCCTGCTGGCTGTTGCCGCCTCCCATCCCTTTGCAAACCGAGGCGAGATCGATATCTCGGAGTTAGAAGGACAACCTTTTCTGGAGAGGGAAGGTGGCTCCGGCACGCTCCGCAGCGTTCAGGCTGCCCTGGCGAAGTACGGCGTTACCCTACCACCACACCCCGTGGCGATGGGCGTCAGTTCAACGCAGGCCATCCTGGCGGGCGTTGACCGCGGGTACGGCGTGGGTTGGGTCTCCGGCCTAGCGTTCGAGCCTGGTTGGAATGGTAGGGTGGCATCGGTGCGGCTAAAGGGGTTGCCGTTACGGCGCTCGTTGTACCTGGTGCAGAACCGGCAACGTGCGCTCCCGGCAGTTGCCACTGCCTTTGCTGATTGGGTTCACAACGAGAGCAAACCCAAAGCAACTCCGGACAGGCGCACAAAAAGGCGTACTTAGCAAAGCTGTGACGCTCGCCGTATTGTCTGTATACTGCCGATGGCCCAGCGTCCAACCATCCCCACTTCCACGGAGGCTTCATGGCCCAGCGCGATAAAACCGATGATTCAGGGGACTCTCCGGAAAACCAAGGGGGGAACCTCAAAGACGACCTCCTGGCGAACTCCGGTATTTTCTATGGGTGGTGGATTCTCGTAGCCCTGGCCCTCATGCGCGTCATGGCCTCCGGCGTTGGAAACAACGTCCGAAGCTTGCTCGTCATCCCCCTGGAAGAAGAATTTGGCGCTACACGTGCCCAGATTTCTTTGATGGCAACCGCTGGGAGCCTCGCCATTGCGCTGACCGGCCCGTTGGGCGGCTGGCTCATGGACCGCTACGGGCCTCGTCGAGTCATGTTCGTCTCCCTTATATTCGCAGTGTCCGGCTACCTGATGCTGGCCGGCGCACAATCGCTCTGGCAGGTAATCGTCATCTTTACCATACCCCTCGGTGTGGCATACAACTGGGCGATTCTCAACTCCGGCGCGCCCATCCTCAACAACTGGTTCGATAGGGGCAAGGCTCGAGCGCTGTCGCTGTTGAATGTTGGGCACGGAGCGGGCGCCCTCATCCTTCCACTCATGCTGTTGGCCATCACGGAGTTAGGCTGGCGGACGGCAATGGTCATAGGCGCAGGAACGATGGTCATAGTTGGGTTCCCCGTAGTGTGGGTAGTCAGGAACACGCCGGAAGAGATGGGATTAGCTCCTGACGGGGATCCGCCTGTTGTATCAACCACGGGTACTGGCTCGGCGACTTCTGCTGCCCAATCAGGAATGACCCTTGCCCAGGCCGCCAGAGGCCCCTTCTTCTGGGCGGTGGGAATTGGAAGCGCATGCATGTTGTTCGTGAACTCCAGCATCGCCTTCCACCTGGTGCCAATGCTGGTCTGGAAGGGCGAGAGCCAGACGTTCGGAGGCATACTGCTCAGTACGCAACTTACGTGGACGGTACCTATCGTGCTGGGCGTCAGTTGGGCTGCAGACCGCTTCGATGGCACACGTATCATGACTGCCATGATGATGGTCGTCTTACTCGGCGTTGGGGTAATGCTCTGGGCTGACGCTAAGTGGTCGTACGTGTTGGCGGTCTCCCTGCTAGCCTTCGGCGGATCCCATTGGGCTATTCTGTGGGCTGTGTTAGGTAGGCAGTACGGGCGAGCGCACTACAACATCATCCGGTTGTCCATCTACTCCATCCTAATTGCGGGAATGTCCGGCGCACCCTACTTTGCGGGACTGACATTCGATAGGACGGACAGCTATGAGCAGTGGCTACGGATATTGCTTGTTGTGGGTGTGCTTGGAATCGTATCGTTCGCGGTGGCTGCAGTCACCAGAACACGCCCAACCCCTAAGGCGAAGGTGTAGCATCAGCAGAATTTGGCTCGTCGTGGCGATCAACGGAATCGTTGTGTTCGCTGCATGTACAAGCTCTCCAAGCGAAACTGTTGGTCTACCACCGACTCCGGCACCCGTTGCTTTGGCTGCCACAGCTACGCCTATTGCAGAACCGCCAGCGACTGCTATCCCAACCGCTACGGCGATGCCAACCCAAGTGCAGTCGCCAAACGCAACTCCACAGCTTCCCAGCGAGACGCCTCCGCCAACGCCGCTTCCAACTCTGGGCATCGTCATTGAAGCAACAGCCAGCCTGGGTAGCTGCGAGTTCCGACTGGAGATCGCTGACGATGGAACGGAGCGGGGTCGAGGCTTGATGCATCGAGAATCCATGCCGGTCGATCAAGGGATGCTCTTTGTCTTCGACATTGAGCAGGAGTTGAACTTCTGGATGAAGAACACCCTTATTCCTTTGAATATCGCTTATTTGAACAATGCCCTAGAGGTTGTTGATGTCCAGACGATGATTCCGGAGCACGAAATCCTACCGGCGTTGTTACCCTTCTACACATCCGCGGCTCCAGCTAAGTTCGCTCTGGAGGTCAATGCGGGTGTGGCCGATGATTGTGGTATCGCTCCAGGCGTTACGATGATTCTGACCTACATCAAATAGCCAGAGTGCAGGTCGTCGGTTCGCGGTGTACACTGCCCGCGTCAGCACATCCTCGCTAAATAAAGGAGATTTATGCCGACGGATACACCAACGTTCACGATACTGAAACCCGCCCGCCTCATGGACGGCACGGACAGCCCGCCAAAGACCGGAATGGCCGTGCTGTTGCAGGACGACCGCATCCAAGCGATTGGGCCAGCAGACAAGATAGCGTTTCCCGGCGCTGCCACAGGCGAGGTACTGGAATTCCCTGACGCAACGCTCCTGCCGGGCCTCATTGACTGCCATACCCACACCAACATGCCGGGCACAGGCCGTCGCGGCGAGGACGTGCACCGTGAGGACACCGACGATATTCGCCTCATGAGGTCAGCGCACAACGTGGCCATCGCCCTTCAGTCCGGCGTGACGACGGTGTGCGACTGCGGTGGATGGAACAAGACCACGTTCTCACTCAAAGAAGCTATCAAAGAAGGCCTGGTCAACGGCCCTCGTGTGCTGGCGGCAGGTCGACCAATCACGACGACTGGCGGCCATTGTTGGTTCATGGGCTCAGAGGCCGACGGCGTTGACGGCGTCCGTCAGGCGGCTCGACAGCTCATCAAAGAAGGCGCCGACTTTCTGAAGGTCATGGGCACCGGCGGAAGCACACTGGGGACGGACCCGTTCCGACCAGCATTCTCCTTGGAAGAGCTTCAGGCCATCGGCGATGAAGGGCATCGCCGCAACAGAGTGGTCGTTGCCCACTGCCGCACGAATGACGCCATGCGCATGGTGATAGACGCGGGGTTCGATGCCATCATGCACGGTTGGTTCACCGATGACACAGGCAAGAAAACCTACGACGAGAAGCTGGCGGACTACATCGCGAAAAAGGAAGTGCGGGTGAATCCCACGCTTCAGATAACCCGAAGCCGCTTCCAACTCTTTGAGGGGCGAGACCTCACTCCTGAAGAGGAAGCGCAGTACACGCGGATGCAGGCCAACCATGCAGAGACGCTCGATCACTGCGGTCGATTGTTCAAAGCTGGAGTCAAGCTGATGGCTGGCTCTGATTGCGGTTGGGGCGTATACCCCTTCGGCCACTTTGATAGAGAGCTACTGGCGTTGGTGAACGCAGGCCTTACGCCTACCCAGGCTATCGTGGCTGGCACGAGCAACAACGCTGAACTCCTGGGCGTGGGCGATATTATCGGGACAGTTGAGGAAGGAAAACTCGCGGATTTGTTGGTAGTTGAAGGCAACCCCGCTGAGAACATTACAGACATTGCAAATGTGACCGCAGTGTTCAGAACCGGTGAACGGATCCGGTAGTTGTAAGGAACGCGTGTCGCTGAGGCGAAGAGGCTAAAGACCCCACCTGCCCATTGGTAAACGTCAGGTCATATGGATCCAGGGCAATGCCCTGGGGTAATAACCAAACACGGAGGATAGTCATGACGACAAAAGACTGGAAGAGGATAGACGCAGACAGCCACTTCCTACCACAGAGTAATTTTGGTAATGTGCGAGACCTGCTCCCCGGGTATCCGGAAGAGACGTTGGACATGATCCTTCGTGACGCGGCTGTTTTTGCAGACCCCAACGCTCGCAGCGGCGGTTTCAGGGCATCGGCGGCTGGGCAACGTACGGGCGGTGGCTTCCCAGAGATATCGCAGGGCACCATGGCCTCATCCAACAAAGGACCCATCGGGCACGGACAGGCATCGGACAGGATTAAGCTGCTGCCGGAGACTGGCTTCGATATGCAGGTGCTCATCCCGGACGGCATCTTTGCCAACACATTCGGGTCGCCACTGGATCGCCCCCGTGATCCCGCTATTCAGTTGGCGCTCTGCAAAGCTTTCAACAACGCCACGTCTGCTGCTCAGGTTGAATATCCTGACCAACTCATCGGTACAGCCGTCGTTCCCTTCAAGAACGTAGACGAGTCGTGTAAGGAAGCCACTCGCGCAGTGAAGGATCTGGGGCTTAAGGCCATCACCATCAGCGGCAACTGGGGCGGACAGAACTATGACTCCTTTGAACTGTATCCCTTCTGGAAGACGGTGAGCGAGCTTGATGTGCCCCTGTACGTTCACCACAACCCCTTTGCCTGCCAGGTCAATGACCACACCCCTACCACGGACACCATAGGCTGGGAGCGCATGAACCGCATGCACATCAGCAACTACTTGGGCTTCGCCTTTGAGTACATGGTGGGCATGGCCAGCCTGACGCTGGGTGGTGTGCTACATCAGTTCCCAGACCTGAAATTCTGCTTCTTTGAGGCTGGAGGCTCATGGCTGCCGTGGCTGATGTACACCCTTGACCGCGTGCATCACGTGGAGCCACAGTGCTCTCGAGTGCCCAACCCGCCGAGCGAGTACATCAAGCGTTCATGCATGGTGGCTGTGGAGCCTGACGAGTGGTGCCTGCCCCAGGCCATTGCCTCCATAGGTAGCGAGAACTTCATGATTGGCAGCGACTACCCCCACCCGCCATCGACGTACCCCAACACGGCAGCGGGCATCGAGAACATGGAGGGACTCACACAGGAGCAGAAGGAGAACATCCTGGGGCGAAACTTGATGCCTTGGATGAAGATTGCCTAGAAAATTTATAGCTTGAGTAATGACACCCCGGAGGTGACGGCATCTTGCCACTCCGTGGTGTTTGCTATGTCAGGAAGGCTTATCAATGCTGCCGGGGACGTCCGTTCCTGCAACGACAGCTCCCACCAACCAACCGAGTGCCACGTGCCGAACTTGTGACCCACATCCTGGAACGTCCCTATGTGAGTGAAACCCATAGCTTCGTGCATTCCGACACTTGCAGGGTTTGACAATGTAATACCCGCGTAGGCGTTGAAGTACCCCTGAAGTTGTAGGCATGCAAACAACGATGTGTACAGCGCTCTTCCTACGCCGCGCCGACGGTAATCTTCTGTAATGTAGAGTGACACATCCACTGACCATTGGTATGCTGCACGATCTCGGTGTTTGCTGCCGTAGGCGTAGCCAACAACCGTTCCCTCGGCTTCGCAAACCAACCACGGTAGCGTTTTGAACGTTGCTGAGACCCGGTCTGCAAACTCCGCCACGGTCGGAACTTCAAGCTCGAATGACACAGCGTTATCACGTATGAAGGGTGCGTATATATCAACCATTGTGCTTGCGTCGTCCGGGCGAGCAAGCCTTATTGTACTAGTCATTATCGTAACACTCCCGAAAAATCAAAATGCTTACGCGGGAAGCGTCGTCTTGTCGGGTTTCATCTCCATGCTGTTCAACACACAGGAAATCAGAGAGTAGTACCCCACGGTGACTGTCAGGTCCGTTACGCCTTGCTCGCCCAGCTTGTCTTTGGCTGCATTGAAGGTTGCATCGGAGACCTTGTGATCGTTCAACAACTCAAGGGCGAACTTGACCGTTAGCGCTTCTTCGTCCGTCAGGCCTGCCGGTGCTGTGCGATTGCCGATGGCTGCAATGGCTTCCACCCGTGCGCCAGCCTCTTTGGCCTGAATCTCATGGGCTACCCACTCGTAGTCGGCATCCCAATGACGTGCCACGGTCAGGATGGCCAGTTCGTTCTGCTGCTTGGGCACCGTCGTCTCGAACCGTACGTAGGTGCCGGTGTGTGCAACCCTGCTTGCAAGCTCAGGGCTGTGCATGATGGCTGCAAAGGGGCCTCGCACCTCGCCGCGACTGGCGGCGATGGAGTCGTATGCTTTCTGGTTGTCGGCAGAGAGGGAATCACGTGAAACTGCAGATAGTCTTGGCATATGAACCTCCGTTTAAGTTGCTGGGAGCGGATTGAAGATACTTGTGCCGGGTATTCGTGTCAATCTGCTAAGGATGCCCATATGGCTTGGAGTCGCTCCATAGCTTCACCGGGCAGTGGGCCTTTCTCAGCGGCTGCAGCGGCGTACTCAAGCTGCTCCATGCTGGACAGGCCAACGAGCGCCGTCGATACACCTCGATTGGTGATGACAAACCTGATGGCAGCTTCTACTGCGCCGTCTGTATAGCCTTCTTCCCACAGGAAGCTGAACTTCTGGGCGACGGCAACGTCATCGACAAGGTTTGCACCGCTACCGATGGGCGGCGGCGACTGCGATGCAAGTTCGTGTCGCTCTGCTGTGGCACTGAGTGCTCCGGCGGCCAGTACGCGGATGGCGATGATGCCCATGCCTTTCGATGAAGCTGCGCCTACCAGGTCATTGTAATCTTGGTAAGGATAGCCAGAGGGGATCGCTCCACTCTGGCTGGGGTTCAGTAGGTTGTAGGGCGACTGAGCGGTGTTGAACCGTCCGCTATTGATGATGGTGTGGAGTGGCTCGGTTTCTCCAACAGCGGTCAAGCCCCACGCACTCACCTTGCCCTGTGTCTGCAGCGTCGTGAAGGCGTCCTGCACCTCGAATGCGTCTTCAGGCGTTAGCACCGTCTGCCCTGCCACCCGTGCCGAGCCGATGGAGTTGTGTAGCTGGATGAGGTGGACATGGTCCCTACCGAGCCGCGCCAGGCTGTTCTCTACCGACTTGAAAACGCCGCCTTTGAGGTCGGTTAAGTCCTCGAGCTGCAGCCGCACTTTGGTGCCGACCACCGGGGCTGCCCGTAGCTGCCGCAATGCTGCGCCAAGGTTGATTTCGGACTGGCCTCGACCGTACAGGGCTGCTGTATCGAAATAGGTTATGCCCAAGTCGAGAGCGCGTTGTACGGCTTCCAGTCGATCCTGCACGGTGCCTCGGACAATGAGCCCGCCGACATCGCCACAGCCGAACCCCATGACGGAGACCTTGATGCCGGTGTTGCCAAACTCGCGGTATTCCATGGCGCTCCCTTGTAATGTTCTGAAATGTTAAACGCTCGCCAGTACCTGCTGCGCTGCATCGTAGTCACGCGCACCGCCTCGAAGTATGGGCGGTACCAAGTAGACGCCACGGATGCCAGCTTCTATATACGATTGCAGTAACTCGATGGCAATGTCGGAACCGGATCTGCCACCATCAAGCTCCTGTCGTATCTTCGTAGGTGCGTTCCCCAGCACGATGCCGTCCTTATCCAGCACTTGTAGCCCCCAGAAGACAGGAAGAGGAAACGGCTCGCCTGTCCGTTTTTCATATTCATCAAGGAAACGTTGCCTGAGTTCGAGGTCATACATTGGTTGGACGATGAAGTAGTGCGCTCCTGCCTCTACCTTGCGTTGGGTGAGTCGCACCTCGCGTTCAAGGTCACGAGCCAGGTCCAGCGTTGCACCGATGCAGAAGTCCGTGCTGCCGCGTAGGTTGGTGCCACGGTAGTCCTGTCCTGCATTCATGGCCGCTATGGCTTCGACAAGACCTGTTGGGGTGAAATCGTCCACGGCTTTAACCAGTTCTGACTCGACCTCAGTGAAGCTATCACCCTGGAGCGCAACCACATTCTCAAGGCCCATCATCTGAGCACCAAGTAGCCGTGACTGCATGGCAATCTTGTTCATGTCACGTGTGGCCATGTTGAAAACGACGTCTTTTCCGGTGCGGTCCCTGATGGTGTAGGCAGCAGCTACGGAGTCTGCGCGAGCCAGCTTGCCGGGGTTGTATGCCACACAGATGTAATC
>JAPYRQ010000103.1 GCA_029936935.1 Dehalococcoidia bacterium
CCATCTTTGCATCATGGAAGAATACAGGGGAGGTGTGGAATGCTGACACAAGCGGACAACGAACTGATTTGTAGGACTGGCCAGAGGGGCCAAATGGCCCTAGACTGCCTTTGTGGGCTTGTCTAAACTCATAGCCTAGTTTAAGAAGTGGAAGTAGGGAGTGTTGATATGACTACAGAAACGAAAACTGAGGTCACTGCAGATGTCCAAGCGATCCAGACCGCTGCTGACCGCCTCTTCACGGCTGAGGCGGAGATTGTTCAGGCTTACCTCACTAAGAAGCCATCAGCAGATGCGGACATCCGCTGGATTACGACAGAAGCCTGGCGGACATGGGTGGATGCCGACCTGTTTCGAGAGTCCACTCGCCTGGGGAACTTGTACCCCGGGGTACCCTTTGAGGTCGATAGAGACCAGTATGTCCTAGACGTCAGAGACCTCTACCTCAAGATGCGTGCCCACGATGCCTTCGCTTCACTGCTTGAAGATCGAACGGGCGACGATGTCACTGGCTTAACCCTCCTTGCAGACGCTGTTGAGGACGAATGGGCCTCGGAAGGTCGCAAGCTTGATGGCCTACTGGCTGCAATTGGTGCCACATCCACTTTGGTGGGCGATGCTACCATGCGGTTCACCGGTGAAATTGGGCTAGGAGTCTACTATGTTCTGGCGCAGGGTGATGACGCTGGCGTCAAGGCAGCAGCACGCACCGCCCTTAGTGATGGCGCACATCGCTACGTCATAGGGTTGCGACGGCTGCAACGGGTGATGGAAGAGGAATCTGGGACGTTCCCGCCTTTGGAAGACACCGGTAGGGTGAACGGACCGGCATGGCAATCATCAGCAAAAGCCCAATCGACGATTAATTTGATTGTAGAGCGTCGGATGGCCCTTCGAAACGACCAGTTCGGTAAGCCACTAAGCAGGGAACGTTTGAAGGCTCTTCAGCAGGACGAACCAACGGTCACTGCGGCTCAGGCCGCTTCATTGGTAGGCTTTATCATTTAGGGAAGATGGACGGAAGAAAGGAAGGGGATTCAAGATGGCACAGAAAGAAGCGAGTCACATCAAGGATCAGGTCTGGTACGACAAGAAGCGCAGAGAGTTTGAGAACTACGTAGGCAAGTACTGGCGTGCAGAGGCTGACATCTCTGAGATGTACTTCACCAAGTACCGCACCCTGGAGGGAGACCGAAAGTGGCTCTCCATCCAAAACAGCCGTGAACTGGGCAACAACATCGGCAACTCCTTCACCTACTTTGCCAGTGAGATATATCATCAGGTAGGCATCAGCTACCCCCGGGAGCGAGCAATGTTCTTCCTGATGACGGCAGCCCAGGAGAATGCCCACTATGCCTGGCTAGCCCAGGTGTGGGAGCAGCTCTTTGACGAGGAGATGGACCGGCATGAGATCACCGCCAGCCGTGCAGAGCACCCCTGGTGGGAGTACGAGCGTCAGATCAGGCGTGTGGATCCGAGCGCTGACCGTGCAACAAAGGCGGGAGCGATGTACGTGGGCGGAGGCGGTGCCTCAATCTTCTACGGTATGGTGGCCGCTCTGGCAAAGATTGGGATCAAGAACAAGGCGGACGAGATCATTGACATGGCCTCGCGCAACATCGTCAGCGACGAGATCGAACACAGCGTCATGGAAGGCGCTAAGGAGACTGAGGAGGGCTGTCAGACCGACGAGGACTGGGAGTTGGCCAAGGCATCGGCTCGAGAGAGCCAAATCCCTCGAATCCGCGCGCGCATGTACCAGTTCAGCATCCCCGAAGAACAGTGGGACGACATCATTGAGAAGTACGATAAGGGTGACGGCATTGAACCGTTGACCACAGGCGGCATCGGTAGCATCACGTCAGTGCTGTACCCGAAGCGCCAACTTGCAGCGGAGGCCTACCTGGCTCCGGCATAGACTCTTACTGATACAAGCGGAATCGATAGCAGGGTCGGGTTGCTGGCCCTGCTATCGATTTATGACTCACCCAAGCGTGACAGGACACTCAATCGAACACTCGTCGATAAGGGGAGGCAGGAAATACGATGGCTCAGTTTGTGAAGGTGACTACGGTGGACGATGTTCCCCCGGAGACCATGAAGGGCTTTGAGGTGGAGAACCTGGACATTGTGGTGGTGAACACGGGCGGCCAGTTCTACGCGCTGAGCAACATCTGCACCCACGCGTTCTGCTATATGTCCTACGGGATCATCGATGGTGACGCTATCATCTGCACCTGCCACGGGGCCGACTACGCGCTGGAGGATGGGAAGTCCTTGAGCACGATGGCCGACAAGCCCCTTGCCACTTACGAGATCCGGATCAACGGAAATGACATCTCCATCTCTATCCCCGACCAGAGCTAGATTGATGTAGCTGGATTAATAATTGTGAAACGGCTAAGCGAAGCCTCTACCCCGGCAGTACTTGCTGAACTAGCTCATAGCACTCCACAAGCTGAGAGGTGTAGAGGGTGGCCTCCAGTTCGTCCTCCGGTATCCCCTTGGCACGTAGGTTTCTACGGAAGCCCTCCAGCAAGTACTCCCTGAAATCTTCTGAGTTCCTGATCCGTCCTGTCATCGGCCTCTCTCTTTCTGCGTACCGATGCGGATAGAGGGCAATAAAAACCCTCCGAAGTACGGAGGGTTCGCCGTACCCCTTTGCCCCTAAGGGCCGCGTCGTTCCTCAGTGG
>JAPYRQ010000002.1 GCA_029936935.1 Dehalococcoidia bacterium
CCAGAGTTGTTCTGAGGCCAGTCGGGCGCCCTCCGCCAGGCTCTGGAACTTGGCCCAGACGATCTCCGGCTCCACGGTGTGCGTGGCGCTTGCGAAGGTGCCGAAGCCGCAATCGCTCCCCGCGATCACCCGCTCTTTGCCCACCACTTCCGCGTACCTCACGATACGCTGCGCCACCACCTCCGGATGCTCTATGTAGTTGGTTGTGGAATCTATGACGCCGGGGATGATAATCATATCGTCTGGGATCTTGATGTCCTGGAACACATTCCACTCATGTTCGTGTCGCGGGTTTGCCCCTTCAAAGGAGATGGCTCCTACCTTGGCTTTCAACACTGCAGGCAGGATGTCTCGAAGCGGGATGTCCCTGTGGTGTGGCCCCTCATAGTTTCCCCAACAGAGGTGGATACGTACCTGCTCCGCGGGGATGTTCTGCAACGAGTGGTTCAGGGCTTCAATATTCCCTTCAGCGATCTTCACAAACTCCTCCGTGCTCAGGTCCGGGAACCGGAGGTGCCTACCCATAGCCAGATCAGGACAATCGAGTTGCAAGATGAATCCCGCCTGGGTAATAACTTCAAACTCGTCCTTCATCACGTCTGCCAGGGTTGCCAGATACTCATCACGTGTGGCGTAGTACTCGTTCTGCAAGAAGTGGGCAATGACCCCCGGCGATGCGGCAGTCATGAACGCTTCTTCGGACGGGCTGGTAGCTACTGCAGCGCGCAGCACGGCGATGTCTGTCTGTACCGCATCCTTGTCCTTCCATGCGATGGGGCCGTTGCATGACGGCCTGGCAACACCAGGCGAACGCTTTTGGCGAGCCAACGCCTCAGGGAAGTCGGCCCAATCCGCGCGAATGCTGACCCCTGCCTTGCCCTCAAAACCGGTCAACCGGTCTTTCACGTACGTGGAGTAGCCGATTTTGCCCTGCTCTCCGTCACTGACGATGTCCACGCCCGCATCGACCTGCTGTCGAACGATCTCGGCGACCGCGCTCTTCACGCTGGTTGCCAGGGCGTTGGCGTCGCTGAGAGTTCCAGCCTCCTTGCCGTCCAGCAGCTCAATCAGTTCCAGCGGACGGGGTAGGCTGCCTGTGTGGGTTGTCAGGATGCGCGAAGTGCTGCGTTTCATGGGCGCTCCTTTGCCGTGGGCAATTTTATCGGGTTGAATATAGACTGTTGAGTATCAGAATGCCAGCACACTTGAGGAGATAGTTCATGCCTGAGTACACTCCAAAGGAATCCGCCGGACTCTACACCGCATCAACGACTCGGAGGGCAGCCTTGCACTAACGAAAAGCGGGGCGTCCTCCACAAATAGAGTGAGAAGGGGTTCAGAAAGATGGATATGTTTCTCAGGGTGTCCCCTGTGGCTCTCGTACGGAGCATGGTAGGTCTGGCAATGGTGATGGTGTTTCTCGCCGCGTGCGGAGGAGGATCGACAGACCCGGTTACGCTTTCTGCACCGCCACCAACGGCGGTAACTATCGCCCCCACACAGGTTCCCATCGATATCCCGCCGACCGCGGTGGCTCCTACGACGCCTGCAACTCCAACACAGGCAGCGCAAACAGGCACATTGGAGGAACAGATCGCAGCGGGCAAGATTCTCTATGAAAAGACTGCGGGTGGTGTTGGGTGTGCGCTCTGCCACGGCATTGATGGCAAGGGCGATCCGTTGTACGCGGCCCCATCGAATAGAGGCGCTACGGCAGACCAGATACTCGACGCAATTGAAACAAGACCTCAGATGGCGTTCCTGGTTCTATCAAACGATGAAGTTCAGGCGATAGCAGCCTACCTGAAGGTGTTGGCAGAGCAACCTTAGCTGCCGAAGAGGGAGATTGCCATGAATAGAAGAATGAGTCTCCTCACAACGATTCTTGCCGCAGGGGCCATTTCGCTGGTGTTGTCAGCGTGTGGCGGAGCTGCCGCGACTCCTTTAGTCATCGCCGACGAGGCTGTCGTAGCAACTGAACCGCCGGTCATTCCCCGTAACACGGGCGGGACGCTGGCGATCAACGTGAACGTCACTGACCAAGGCTTTGAGCCTAATACGATCTTCATGGCCCAGGGCCAGCGTGTGAAGCTGGTGGTCAGGAACCAGGGCGCTACGGAGCACCACTTCCACATTATTGGCCTGGACCCGGAGAACATGCTCTGGGCTGCGAAGGCCACAGAGATGGAAGGGGTAGGGAACGTGGACCTGGAGGAAGAGGACGACGGCCATAACCACGATCACGGTGGCCTGGTGGACTTCCATATGTGCACGTCAGCCTTCGGCATCTGCCCCACAGGCCTATCTGTGCACGCTCATGCAGCGCCTGGCGACATGGACATCATCCTGTTCACTACAACCAACCAGGGTAACTTCCGGATTACGGACCCACTCCACCAGAACTTGATGGGTACGGCAATCGTGTTTTAGGCACCATAGAATTTGCTCAATCATAAAGAAGGGGCCTCCAGTGGAGGCCCCTTCTTTATGATTGTTGCAGTTGGGCTTAGAGTGCTGAGCCGTGATCCAAAGGCTTGGAAATCAGGCCTTCAATCTGGTCGACCATCGCGCTCTGGTCATAGGCGCGGAGCATGTTGACGCGGTTCCTTGTGGGGTCACCACCGTGCCAGTACTCGTAGACTTCCTGGCGCATCCCGAAGGATGACACTGCCAGTTCATGGGCCAGACGATACAGGCGGGACTTGTACTCAACGTCCACATCCTTCCCAATCATGTACATGTCCAGGTACTTGCGGATCTCAGGGTTGGCCAGGTCTGCCTCGCTGGGCTGCATGATGAGACCGGAGCCGGATATCTCGCGCAGGATCTCCACCATGCGCTTGGAGGTGTGGGCGAACCAGTTCTGGAGGGCCTGTGCGCCGCCTCTGGGCTGTTGGCCGTCCTTGATGTAGGTGGTCTCTTCAACGCCTTGCATGGCGTAGCGCCACATTTCGCAGTAGGAGACCATCTCGCCGAGCTTGGCGGAAACATCGCGGAAATCGTACACGCCAATGGACTTGGCGATCATGGTGGCCACAGCGGTCATCAGCTTCATGCGGAAGTGGACGCGGCACATGTTTGACCAGCCCAGGAGGTTGAGGCCGCCGCCGAAGCCGGGGCCCATGGGTGGCTGATCGTACAGCATGAACACGCGATCCCAGGGAACAAGGACGTTGTCGAAGAAGAGCATGGCGTCCTGTTCGTCATAGTTGATGCCCAGTGGGTGGCCCCAGGTTCCGGGCCAGATGGATACAGGTTCTCGGCAGAGGGTCTTCAAGCCGGGTGTGCCGCTGGAGATGGAGAAGGCCATGTAGAATCGCGGGTCTGCCCGTCGGGAGAAGGTGGCAGATAGTGACACGTAGCACTCATTGGTGACGGGCGCTGCCGTGGCCAGCTGCTTGGCGCCGCTGACGATGATGCCGTCTTTGGTCTCCTCGACTACGTGTAGTGCTGTGTCTTCCTCTTTGACCTCACGTCGCTCGTTCTGGGGCTGCTGGCTGCGATCAATCTGAGGGTCGCCCAGCGCGTGGGTCAGGAACAGGTCGTTCTCACGACAGAGTCGAGTGTAGTTGATGATGTTCTCTTCAAAGTCACAGTGCTCGTTCTTAATCTGACCAAGGGCATCGCGGCGGTTGTACAGCATGAGGATGTACGGTGCCAGGATGTCCGGCCCGCGGCCTAGCTGACCCCATGACTGTTCGTTCCAGACTTCACTGTTGCGTCGCTTCAGACGGGTCTGTTCAAGGGACTCGGGCACCATCCATGAGATGCTGACCCTGTTACCGGTATCCGGGGAGACGTACGTCATCTGATCCCGATACTCGTCCATGTGCTGAAGGTCGTAGATACGAGCCAATTCCTTGGCCATTGGGGCGAACGCCGGGTGGGTGGTCACGTCATCGACTTTTTTGCCGTCGATGTACACCTCGCGACCGTCCTGCAGGCTTTTGATGAACCGCTCTCCTGTCATTGCCCCTTCGGGCTTAGCTGTGTCCAATACCATAAAGTGCTCCTTTTCCAGACATAATCTCTCCCTACCAGAAAAGGATACGGGACGACTGGAACAGTGTCACCTGCCGAATGGGCCATAGACGCAGCGCGTAAATCGTACGGAAACGGAGCCGTTATGGGCCAAATGGCCCTATAAGAAAGAGAGCGCCCGGGGTATGAGCGCTCTCTTCGTGCTTGCAGTAGGACAGGATATCAACTGAGTTTAGGTATGACCTCATTGATGAGTAGCTCCGTAGAATGGAGCCACTGTTCTTTGGGTTGCCACTCATGGCCCATGGCCAGCAGCACACCGAACCCGCCGACTTCGTCCGATAGTGCCTGAAGCTTTTCGGCGACTTCGTCCGGACTGCCGACGATCCACACGTTGTCAGCCATGTACTCCGCCGTTACATCGGAGTCAGGCATGTTGGGGTCCTTCTTGACCAGGTCAAGGTGTTTGACCTGGGGGAGCAGCTTGCGGAAGTATTGATTGAAGTCACGCGCCAGGACGCCTTCCAGCGCCTCTTTGCGTGCCTGCTCACTGGTGTCCGCAACGTATATCTCTCGGGCGATGCGCCACGTTGATCGGTCAGGGTTCCTGCCGGTCTTCTTCGCGCCCTCTTCCACCGAATCCCAGTGGGTCTTGAGGATGCGTCCTGGTACCAGGTTGATGCTCATGGGGATCCAACCCCGTTCCCCTGCCTGGAGCATGGTGTCCGAGTTCTCAGACACGCCCGCAACACCGATGGGTGGATGCGGAAGCTGGTAGGGCTTCATGTGGAACCGTAGGCTAATCTCGTCATCGGGTTCCGGGATGGTGAAGCTCCAATACTTGGATTCATACAAACCAGGCTTTGGGTCGTCCCAAATCTGCAGGATGAGGTCCAACGCTTCCCACGTCATCTTCCGGTTGTCGCCCGTGGCTGGGTTATAGCCGAACACCTCGAAGTCGCCGGGGAAACCGCCAGAGCCTACGCCCCAGTGGAACCGCCCCTTGGCCATCTGATCGAGTTGTGCAATGCGATGTGCGACGACGAAGGGGTTGTGGTTGGGCATACACGTGACACCGGTGCCCAGGATGATGTTCTTTGTGAGGGCCAGGGCCTGGGCAATGAAGAGGTCAGGCGCGGGGATGTTCTCCCACATCGTCGTGAAATGCTCGCCTATCCATGCCTCTTTGTACCCCAACTTGTCCAGGGTGATGATCTGCTGGAGGTCGTCCTCAAGGGTCTGGCTGATGTTTGCTTCCGGTGGGTGCATGGGCATAGTGAAGTAGCCGATTTCCATAGGAGCCTCCTTTGGGGCCCAAATTTGGGGAGCCTTTAAGAACAGATGCGCCCCCAACCTCCATATGAGAGTGAGAGCGCATCTGCCTACGTTACGAAACTATTGCCTTACGAGGAGAAGAAGTCCAGGACATCCTTGTTGAATCGCTCAGCAGTCTCTGTGGGTACTGCGTGGCCGATGTCATCATAGACAATCAACTTGGCCCCTGGGATGTTTGCTGCGGTGGCTTCACCCATCTCCAACGCGTTGGTCTTGTCCCCACGGCCCCAAATCACCAGTGTTGGTGCCTTGATATGCTTCATCCGACGTATCGTGTTGTAGCGGGGTCGGGTGATGGGGTCGGTCATGTGCTTCATCACCTTGCCGAAGGCCTCGCCGTGGTCGGGGAGCGTTGTCTTCTTGATAGCCGCCGCCGCCATCTCCTCAAGGTCTACAGTGCCTTCAGGGTAACGGCGTGCAACCTGCTCGCGGATGCTTTCTTCCGTCGGCATCTTGAAATCGACCATGCTGGTCAATGGCCGTGTGGCTGTGCCGCCGCCAGCGACGTTGACGACCTTGTTGACACGGTCAGGACTCTCATAAGAGAGCAGGGTCACAATCCAGCCGCCCATGGAGTGGCCGACAAAGTTGGCCTTATCGATACCCATGACGTCCATGAACTCTCGGACGTGGTCTACCAGGTAGGCGAAGGACATCTCCTGGTTGAAGACATCGCCGGTTCCCCAGTTTAAGCAGTCAATCGCCAGAACACGGAACTTCTCGGATAGAGGGCCCATGGCCAAGGACCAGTTCTCCGGGCCGCTTGTCCAACCCGCGCCGTGGATCAGGATGGTGGGGTAGCCGGTGCCAGCTTCCCAGTAACGGGTCTTGCCGTGGCTCATCTCTGCGAAATTCTCTGTCCATACCTTTGCAACAGTGGTCATACGTTCCTCCAATAAGTGAATATTCAGTAGAATTTGGTCTGCGAGTCATGATACGCGCACTCGCGCAAGATTCAACCCCCTGGATTCATCAGGTACAATGCGGTTGCTTATAGCAAAAGGGGAGGCAACAATCACGAACTTATCGACGCGATTTCAGCTACGACAGCGCAATCCGGTATCCGGTCGAATGCTGCCATCGCCGATGCCGGAACCTATGCAAGCTAACTTGGATAGGGCTCAGGCATTGTTGGCCGAGGAGTTCCTGGGCGTCACCACGGACGGCCGTGTTGTCCCTGGCCTCTATCAGCTACAGAAAACCGGTCTTTCCATCGACCCAATTAAGAATGCAGCGAACACCTTCCTCGCATCGCTCAATGCCGAGCAGAAGGACGCAGCGTCCTTCGATGTTGTCAACATCGCATGGAGGCAGTGGAGCAACATCCACCCTTTCCTCATGCGCCACGGTGCATTCCTTGACGAGCTATCGCCGGCCCAACGCGACAACGCCATGGCCTTGTTGAAAGAGAGCCTGAGCCCCAAGGGTTACCAGACCGCGCGGGATATTATGCGCCTGAACGAGTTCATTTTGGAACTCACCGGCAAGACGGATGAATACGGTGAGTGGCTGTATTGGATGAGTCTTATGGGAACGCCATCGTCTGACGAGCCTTGGGGCTGGCGATAGATGGACACCACCTCATCATCAATTACTTCTTGGTGAACGGCAGAGCAATCATGTCGCCGGTGTTCATGGGCTCTGAGCCTAACGATGCAGACGCCGGCAAGTACGAGGGAACCCGCGTGTTCCATGACGAGGAGCACCTGGGGTTGGTGTTGGCCCAGTCGCTATCGGCGGAGCAGCGGAGCAAAGCGGTCATCGGTGATGAGTTGCCGCCGGAGGTCTTCACCACCGCCTTTCGAGACAATTTCGAGCTGAAATACGAGGGTATCCGCTACAACGACCTCTCAAGCAGCCAGCAGGGTTTGATGCTGAACGTCATCGATACGTATGTTGGTCGCATGCGACAGGATCAGGCATCGCTCAAGATAGATGAGGTGAAAGAACACCTGGGGGAGACGTACTTCGCGTGGATGGGTGCTGCCACAGAAAAGGATGTCTACTACTATCGCATCCACAGCCCGGTCATCCTCATTGAGTTCGATTACCAGCGAGGCGTCGCCCTGGATACGGACAAGCCCACCAAGGACCACATCCACACGGTTGTCCGGACGCCCAACGGGAACGACTACGGCAAAGACCTGCTTCGACAGCACCGAGAGAACGCAGACGCCTCCCACGGGCATAGAAGCTAGGTAGCGACTACGCGGGGAACCAACCCTTGCCGGTGAGCATGCCGCGTATGTACTCAATCTGGCCGGTGTGTTTCACCGTGTCTGAGCATGCGCCCATCAGGGTGCGCCAAGCCGGACGGGGTTCACCCCTGCCGGGAATGTAGTTGATGTTCTTCGCTAAGTCATCCGCGCTCATACGCCCAACACGGTCCATAAATGCCTGGTGGGCAGCATCGGTGTAGCCACAGAGCAGCTCTTGGCTGGGTTTGAACTCCGCAACCTGCTCCAACGTATCGCCGAGGCCCGTTCGGTCTGCCGGCATGCCGAACTTATCGTGCCAACCACCGCTGACCCAGACCTCGTCCTCGCCTACAGCCTGAGCACTCTGCTTGTCCTTCCATCGGTTCATGTGCCACGCCAGCCACACGATAGAGTTAGCGTCTGATGTGGGTTGCTGACAGAGCTGCTCTTCCGTCAGGCCGTCGAAGGCGCGCTTGAGTGACCCGTATGCGCCCTCCATGAATGTTGTGATGAAGAATGCTACATCTACTGGCTTATCGGTCGTCATCGTTTTCTCCTGAGTGTTGCGGCTGAGTTACAGGGCCTTTGCTATCTGCTGCGCTTCCTGCAGCCCCTCATCGAAAGGTGTGTTGTTGGACAGGCTGATGGTCAGTGTCGTCGCACCCAACCCCGCCCATTCTTTGGCGTCACTGATATGGCTGTCAGGGTCGCCTCCGTTGAGGCTCAATCGACCGTCGATGCCGAGGGTGTCCATGTCCCTGCCGAATTCGGAGGCATAGGACTTCAGTTGATCTACCATCTCACCGTGCTTGGCCATGTCATTTTCCATTGGTGAGCCAATCCAGCCGTCCGCGATCTCAGCCGCACGTTTGATAGCTGCCTGAGACGCCCCTGCCACCCAAACGGGAATGGGTTGCTGAACTGGCTTTGGATTGAGCCCCGCGCCGTGGATGTGGTGCCACGTGCCATCGAAATTGATGGAGTCCTGTGTCCACAGCGCCCGCATGACCTCTATCTGCTCTGCTGAACGTGCGCCGCGAGTGTGGAAGTCCTCGTTCAGGGCTTCGTATTCCACCGTGTTCCAACCCACGCCGATGCCCAGCTGAAACCTGCCGTTGCTGATGAGGTCCAACTCCGCAGCTTGCTTGGCCACCAGCGCCGTCTGCCTCTGGGGCAGGATGAGGATGCCAGTCATGAACCGGAGCGTGGTCGTTGCGCCGGCAAGGTAGCTGAACAGCGTGAACGGCTCATGGCTGAAGGTGGCGTTGGTGTATGACCGTTTCCAACCCTCATGGTACGCAGGGTCTGCGCCAAGGACGTGGTCTGCCATCACCACGTGGTTCATTCCCAAACCTTCCGCGGTGACTACAAAGTCTTTAATCTTGCCGACATCGGCTCCTATGGCCTCTGCCGGAATGGCTACTCCAACTTGCATAACTTCCTCCGTATCAACTCGATGGCGTATTGTCGCGTGGCGGCTCTGCTGTGTCTACAGCCTGTTCTTCCTCATGTTCGTATTCATGGATAGACATAATGGCACCTCGACGAAGCAGGGCGTTGATCACGATGCCTACTCCCCCGGAAGCGACCATTAGCGGAACGCCAAACTTTTCCCCGGCCACGCCCATGACGGCACCGCCCACCGCTGTGAAGGAGATGGCCAGGCTGTGCAGACTCACTGCACGTCCCCGCATGTTGGCTGGCGCAACTAGCTGAATGAGCACGCCCAGCGTCAGGTCGTAGGCGTTTAGGAATGCCATCACCGCGGCTGCCAGGAATATGGATAGCGGGAGGGACCGTGACAGTGCGAAAGCCGTCAGGGCTATGCCCGCGCCTACAGCATTCAAGAAAATAATTCGAGGTTTGTTCTTGGAATCGCCTTTAGCGGCCATGATGATAGTGGCCACAAAAAGCCCTGTTCCTACCCCTGCCTGGAGCAAGCCCATCCCAACAGCATCGACCTCCAGGACCGTCTTGGCCATCACCGGAATCATGACCAGGAAGGCGAACCCAAGGGTTTCCATGACTATACTGACGGTAAGGAGGACACGGAGGGAGGGGTTGGCTGCCGCATACTGGAGACCTTCCAGGGTTTGGCGCAGAATGTGGCCGCTGGAGGACTCCACCGTTCCCTTGACGCGGATCATCGCCAAAAACGGCAGAGAAACGACAAGGCTAACTGCAATCATAGCGTAGGCGGCCCAGATGCCAGTCCACTCGATCAGCAGGCCTGCAACCAACGCCCCGCCGATCATCATTGGCGTGTTGGAGACGCGCCAGAGCGATACGCCGTTCACGAGCTTGCTGGGTCCGACGAGATCATAGATGAACCGGTTTATCCCGGTGAACCGTGTGGCTCTGAGACAGCCGATGAAAAAGGCGAGGCCAATCGCCATCCAGAGCTCAATCAAATCAAAATAGGTGGCTATTGCCATAAGGATAGCCATTGAGGTGCTGATGATGCCTTCGACGAGGAGCAGGTTCCTCCGTTGAAACCGGTCTGCAAGGGTTCCTGCAAGGGACGAAAACAGGAACTGCCCTATGCCTAACACCAGGGCGTAGATGCCTGTCCAGAAGGCGGAATCACCAGAGAGTTCCAGCACCAGCCACCCGTGCACGGCCATTCGGACGTTCATGTCCACCGCGGCAAAGGTGCTGTTGACGTAGAAGAGCTTGTAGCCCGGCGCTTTGAAGGAAGCCAGCATTGCTTTTGGAGCAGAGTCGTTCAGAGGAAAGCCTCCGGGAGAATGACGGATTCAACGTTGCTGTGAATGGTAACAGAAACACGTCTGCCCTACCGATTGGCCCCTTCACACCGTGACGGTTGGCGAGGCAACTGGGGTCTAATGGCCCTGCGTCGCACTAACGCTTCTGAGTAGCATGACTTCATTGGTCAGGGGAGGGGACGCTTCACGTGTCGCGTAGGGACTGACACGGTGAAATAGGCAAGGAGGAGTGACCAATGGGTGACCAACTGTGTATCTCAGCAGACTCGCACGTGGTGGAATCCGCAGAGTTCTTTGAGCCTCTGGCGGAGATGTTCGGAGAACGAGCGCCTCGCGTCGTCATCGATGATCCGGCAAAGGGCCCGCAACTCAGTCTTGGCGATGGCAGGCTTGGCCTCACTATCGCAGGGTTCTTCCAGCAGAACGTCGACTTCACATCACCGGAAGCGCGAGCACTGCTCGCCAAAGGCTACGAGCTAGCACGACCCGGCTGCTATGATGTTGCCGAGCGGTTGAAGGACCAGGACCTGGACGGCCTGGACGCGGAAGTCATCTACCCCAGCGTCATCTTCAACGTCTACCAGGTGGAAGACCTGGACATCCTCAAGGCTACGTTCTCTCTCTACAACGACTGGGCTGCCGACTACTGCAAGCAGTTCCCGGCACGGCTCTTCCCTCTAGCGAGCGTTCAGCTCTATGACCTGGATGAAGCCATCAAGGAGATGGAGCGGGCGAAGGCTATGGGCCATGTGGGTCTTTCCATCCCGGCGAGCGCGCCACCCAACCGTCGGTATTCTGACCCCTGGTACGACAAGTTCTGGGCAGCGGCACAGGACCTGGACATGTCCTTGAACATGCACATCTTCACTGGCGCAACTGCCAACCACGGCATGCCTTTTGCTCAGGGCACCAGCGCACTTTCGTTTACCGGCGCTGCGTTCACTGTTGCAGACATCCTGCAGAGTGGCGTATGCGAGCGGTTCCCCAGGATCAAGTTCGTGATGACGGAGTTCGAGGCTGGCTGGGTCGGCATCACCCTGAAGCGACTTGATTGGGCGTACATCCGCGGTGGCGGCGAGCGCACGTTCGGCTTGCCAATGAAGCCCAGCGAGTACTGGCGCAGGAATTTCTGGGTCACCTTTGAGGACGACCCGCTAGGCATTATGACCAAGGACTTCATCGGTGTGGATACCATGATCTGGGGCAACGACTACCCCCACGGCGACTCTGTATTCCCACACTCACAGCAGGTGCTTAGCGAGATTCTGTCCGATTGCACACCTGAAGAGCGATGGAAGATGACCGTGAAGAACGCGGTGGAGCTCTACAATCTGCCCTTCAAGCTGGAGGGACCAGACCAGGCTAGAATCAACCACGTGCCTGTGCCGGAAGTGAAGAGTTGGCGGAACTCGCTGCCACTTGCAACCGTTGGTTCCGCAACACCAATGACCTAAACCCGTTGCCAGGGAAGAAGAGGGAGGGCATGCCCTCCCTCTTCTTTGTGTCTACAGATTGAGGATATTCCCTTGCGCATCTACGTCCAAAGCCTTGGGCGAGCTCGGAAGCCCCGGCATGGTCACGATGTTCCCAGCGATAGGGTAGATGAACCCTGCGCCCACGGACGCCCGCACGTCTGACACCTCAAATGTATAGCCGGATGGTCGACCCTTCAGCGATGCCAGGTGGGAGATGGAGGAGTTGGTCTTGGCCATGCAGACGGGGAGTTCACCCCAACCATTGGCCTCATACCCCCGGAGCGTGCGCAGCGCGGAGGGACTCCAGGAAACATCGTCGGCGTTGTAGACCGTGTGGGCCAGAGCCAGCACTTTGTCCTGAATGGATGCTTCTACCGGGTAGAGGTACTTGATCTCCGGTGTCGGCCCCTCGGTGGCCTTGATCAGGGCTTGCGCCAGTTCGATGGCACCTGCGCCACCCTCTGCGAACACCCGACTCTCCACAGCGGCGAATGCGCCAGCATCCTCTGAACCTTGTTTGACGATGGCCTTCTCAGCAGCGGTGTCAGTGGGGAAGTGGTTGATGGCCACAACAACAGGCAGGCCCATTGCCTTCACCACGCCTATCAGGTGGGTCAGGTTCTCCATGCCCTTACGGACAGCGTCCTCGTTTGGCGTGTCCAGTTCCTTTGTTGGTACACCGCCGTGGGACTTCACAGCTCGCACTGTAGCTACAAGAACAGCCGCGTCAGGCTCCAGGTCGTTGAAACGCGCCTTGATGTGCATGAACTTCTCGAACCCAAGGTCAGCACCGAATCCTGCTTCTGAAAGGACGAAGTCGGCGTACCCCAGAGCCAGCTTGTCGCCCACCACTGAACTGCATCCGTGGGCGATGTTGCCGAAGGGGCCAGTGTGGACGATGACCGGCTGGCCCTCCGTGGTCTGCACCAGGTTTGGCAGGATTGCGTGGCGCAGCAGGGACATGAGGGAACCGACGGCATTCACGTCCGTAGCGGTCACCGGGATTTTTTCGGTGGTATAGCCGACCACGATTTTGCTTAACCTCTCGCGAAGGTTGTCCAGGCTACTTGCTAGGGCGAGGATGGCCATGATTTCTGAGGCGGTGACAATATCGAAACCGCTTTCGCGCATCGGAGCGTTGGCTGACCCGCCGATGCCCGTCACGATACTTCGTAAAGCGCGGTCTTCCACGTCGGTGACGCGACGCCAGGTGATGCCCTCCGCTCGGAAGCCGGGAATCAGGCCGCGCTGGGCAACGTTGTCGGTTAATGCGCCCAGGAGGTTGTGAGCGGAGCCTACGGCGTGGGCATCGCCAGTGAAGTGGATGTTCACCTCATCCTGTGGCTCTACCAGAGACAATCCGCCCCCGGTGCCGCCGCCCTTGATGCCGAAGATGGGGCCGAGCGATGGTTCACGGAGGGTAGCGACCACCTTCTTGCCGAGTCGACCAAAGGCTTGAGTCAGGCCCACCACGGTTGTGGTCTTCCCTTCGCCAGCGGGTGTTGGTGTGATGCCTGTTACCACTACCATCTTTCCCCGCTTGCCGCCTGTGCGGATGGCCTCCAGGGGTATTTTTGCTTTGTAATGGCCCTGAGGAATGAGAATAGTAGGGTCAAGGCCTAGGTCCTGGGCAACTTCTGCAATCGGTCGCATATGTTTATTCGCGGCTAATGGCCAGGTGGGGGGAACGGCTGCCGCTACTTCCTCCGGTGTTCGTTGGTTTGATGCTCACCATTCTACGACAAACCGCCCTCAGGCTGCATGTTCAGCCTGAGGGCGGTAGTGACTCAATGTTGGGTTGGGCTTAGCGACGGAACTTCACTCGTCCGTCCGGTGTGCCACCGTCTACTTGATCCAGGTCAATGATGACCGCCGCGCCGGCTTCCCATGATTCATGGTTCTGCTCAACCTCTGGCGATTCGTCAAAGATCTGCTTGCGCACGGCCGGGTCGGCATCTACACGTGCTGTGCCCTGCAGGATGATGGTGGAACGCGTGGGGTTATCGCGGAACAGGAAGGACATGCTCGGATTGGTGGCTACAGCCGATGCCAACCCCGAGTCCTTGCGTGCCCAGATACTCAGCGAGTGGTCGCCGTACGTCCGGACGCTGCCTCGCAGGGAAATCTTCGGCTTACCATCGGCACCCACGTAGGTGACGGACAGGGGTATATCGTTGGCCAACGCCGAGTTGATTCGACTTGAGATGAAGTCCGGTAGAACATCCGTCTCAACCAGTTGGGTCTTTACAATGTTCTCAACGTTGACCTTGTTGATCTGGTCTGAATCGTTGAAACCAAAGGTGACGTTTACCTCTGCGGGACCGGCACCTACGGGCTTCATGGTCGCATTGACTACAACGTCGGAGCCTGCCTCCTTGGCTGCGCCCCATGTGCCGTTGCGATACACGGGTGTCTGTGGCCATACGCCGGTGATGCGACTCAATACCTCGTCGTGTCCCTCAAACGTGCGGTTCCCCACTGTGGATACGACGTCACTTGCGATGTGTTTGGCAGCGGCTGCCGCTGCGCCTTTGTCCCCGGTGGCTAGTGCCTTTGCGTATGCATCAGCCGCTGCCAATCGTTCCTTTGTAGCCATGATGTTCTCCCCCTCTGTTTTGTGCTTGTTATGGTAGCCGGAAACCCCACAGAAATTACTCCGCGACGAGAATCTTCGGCGGCAAAAATGCTACTGCCGCAGGGTTTCTAGGTCAAGTGCATCTAATGAATAGTATGTATTCCAGCTAGACACGTCCTTGTATCTCAGGTCCGTCTACGGCGTATCGATGGGCGCGGAATATCGCCCGATTACGCTTGTCGCCCCGCCAGGGGAAGGTCTCCGGGTTCATGTACTCCCACACGATCTCGCCCTCTGTGGTCACCTCAACCAGTCGACCGGTGCGACCATCACAGATGAAAGTGTTGCCGTTGGGGAGCCGTTGCGCGCCGCTGATGCCTGTGCTGAACAGCGATAGCGGCGGGTCTCCGCGATACTGCCAGACGATCTCGCTGGTCTTGGGGTCAAGCTCCACAACGCGGGAAAAGCAACCGCCTCGAACGCGGTGCTCTCCGTTGTCGAATACCAGGATATTCCCGTTTTCCAGTTGGGTAGGGTTGTGCTGGTGGGAGAACTCTCCGGGGCCGAACCGCCATTTGACGTCGCCGGTGAATTTGTCGACGATGAGGATGGTGCTGGTCTGGCGGAAGCTCAGCAGCAGGTTTCCATCCTGCAGCTCCGTCACGCCGTTGCAGTGCGTCCACTCGTGTCGTCCTTCAAGGGAGCATATGACCTCATGGGCAGGATCAAGGTGGTCTGAACCGTGCCATTCCCACGCCGTGGAGCCATCGGGTGCAAGTTCACGCAGGTAGTCGCTGACAACTTCGTGCTCTTCCTCGCCAGGAGCTACCGCTCCGCCCTGAATCTTAGCTACAAGCTCTCGCGCCAACGGCTCCCAGCCTATGACCATCGTGTTGCCGTTTTTTAGTATCTCGTGGTCATGGTGGATTGCCGGGTTGTCGTATCGCCAGACCACATTGCTGTCCCAATCCAGCTCGACGATGGTGGCGCTTGCCCCACCGAACTTCCACTGCTCCTCGCCGGATTGGCATCGTAGGGACAGGTTGCCGTTGGGGAGCATGAATCCGTAGTAAGGCTCCAATGGTGCAGGGGGAGTCCAAGTATGGACGACCACCCCCTCCATATCGACGAGGTTGACGTGGTCAGACCCAAAAGTGGTGTACACCGTTACGCCGGGGAATGCTTTCTCGCGGTCCCAGTGCGTGGTACCAGTGGAGCCGAATATTGGAAATCCCATGTGCTATCTCCTATCGATGATGTCGTCAGTCTTTGACAATCGAATTTGCTTCGTTGGCTGGCTGTTCTATGCCCATGCCCCGGATCGCTTTGTCTCGGCCTATCCCAACAATTGCGATGATGCATGCAATCGTCCCGCCGATAGCCACCGCGGCGGATGCACCGATGCCGCTTGCCAGTGCGCCTACCTGCATTTGCCCCATAGGTTGGGCCAGCGTGTAGGTCATTCCCCATATGCCCATGACTCTACCGCGATACTCGTTCGGCACCTCAGAATGGAGGATACTCTGCCCAATGACGGTGAACATCTCGTTGCCTGCAGCGGACAGCCACTCCATCGCCAGGAGCAGCGCGTACCAGGGAGACAGGGCGAAGACGATGACCGATCCGCCGAAAGCCAGTGCACTGCCCACCAGGATACGGCCCTTGCTTCGCTTGCTTCCGATGGAGCCGCCGACTATTGCTCCCGTCAGCCCGCCGACACCTCCCGCAGCGAAGATGTAGCTGATGGCAGACCCTGAGGCCTCTCCCATCAACTCTTTCGCAAAGATAGGAATCAATGCAATGTGAGCGCCCGCAAAGAAGGCGTTCATCAGACTGGTGCCTATAATGAGCCGGAATATGCGGTTATTGCGCACGTACTTGATGCCGTCCTTCAAATCCTCAAGTCCTGAAGCGCCTTGAGCACGCTGTACTGCGCGCGGCCTGGTGCGGAAGACCATGAAGCTGTAGAAGACGGTGCCGATGGAAACCATGTACAACACTACCCCAGCACCTTGCAATGGAACCCCCAGGTGGTCAATGAGCAATCCTGCTACCACCGGGGCAAAGATGCGCGCACCAGGGTGGATAGCCGAGTTCAGTCCTACCGCGCTGGACATGTGTTGATGGTCGATTAGGCTGGAGAAAAAAGCCTGGCGTGATGCTTGCTGGAAAGACTGGACTGCGCCGATACCGAATACGATGGCTAGTACCTGCCAAACTTCAATGTTTTCCGTGAAGGTAAGCGTAGCGAATAGTGTCCAGAGGAAGCCGTTCATCGTGATGGTAATCATCAACAGGCGTCGCTGGTTGACCTTGTCAGCCATGATGCCCCCCAGCAGGCCAAGGAACACGGCAGGCGCCGCGCGAGCTAGGCCCAGTAGCCCGAGCGATAGCGCTGAGCCTGTCAGGTCAAAAATCAACCACGCCTGAACAGTGATGGCCATCTGCTGGCCGATGACCGATGAGAAGTTTCCAGCCCAGTACAGCCGGAAATTCCGGTGTTGCAGCGCCTGGGTTATGGCGAATTTTTGAGCAAGAGTGTTGATGAGCATAGTTATGCTGGATTCCAGTGGTAGAAGGCATCTCAGATTGAGAGCGTCCTACGCCTTTGCCATATTGTCCGTCTAGAAACTGGAGCGATGGCCTCCATCTCTTCCGTTGGGGTTAGTGAAAGCAATAGACCTCCACATTCGTGTGGAGGTCTATCAACCAACGGGGGTGACCGCGTTGGCTTGGTCAGTTCCGCGCTAACGATTTCGCTCTAAAGAGTATTGCTATCTCGACTTGTTCAGCACGAAAGGCACTGTGTCATTAAATGAAATCTCACGATCTTGCAGAAGTGACACAGAGCGCAAGCGGTAATCGGACCCCTTTTCAGGGGTGAAAGGCTCGCCACCCTCCATAATTTCGCGGGCACCTCTTAGGTAGACTCTGCGCAGGTTGATGATAGCGGAGTCTGATGTCCCCAGGTGCTCTTTTGTCCTGTCACAGATGGCACCCATACCCTCTTGGATGCCGGCGTCCTGCACGGAACCGTTGGCAATGCCCGTGTAGTTCACGTTGCGCTGCATTTCACGGTCAATGCCGTAATCGTTGTCACGGTTGATGGTTGCCCGCATGGTGCGAGGCTCCAACTCCAGATCGCTGGCGGGATGGTTCTCACCCTTGTTCAGAGGCCTACTGGCGTTCCAGCTATAGGTGAACATCCAGCAGTTCTCGTCGTCTGCCGGAATCCATCCGTGGCCGCTGTAGGTCAGGTCATCGGCGTTGCCGATAGAACCCGGAATGATCGTGAAGAAAGGCATCATGAACGGGGTGATGCGCCAGTAGTACTCATCGTTCTCGGCGTCGCGATTGGCACCGTATACGAAACCGTAGTTGGTGTCCTGCACCACGAATCGCGGGGCACTGTCACCGATCATGGCTGTTGGCTGCATGACGCCGTTGCGCACCGGGCGCGCTTCCGGGTGGTCTCGCTGATAGGGCGTCAGGCCAGCGTGGAGGAAGGAGACGTGGCTAGAGTCGATGCCACCCTCGATGCCCTGCACGTAGTTGTTCTCTTGGAGTCGTCGTGACACCTTGCGATGGCTGTCAGGCACCATGGCCCAACCCACTTCTGGAAGGTCTGGTTGAAGTTCCGCGGGGCCCATGTACGCCCAGATGAAACCGCCCCAGTCGCGTGCTGGATATGCCGTGATCTTTACTTTGTCCTTGAAGTTGCTCTCCGCTGGCTCACTGGGCATGTCTACGCAATCCCCGTTAGTGTCAAACTTCCAGCCGTGGTACACGCAGCGCAGACCGCATTCTTCGTTTCGACCGAAGAACATGCTGGCACGACGGTGGGGGCAATAGTTATCGATGAGGCCCACATCACCGTTGGTGTCGCGGAACGCCACTAGCTCCTCATTGAGAATCTTGACGCGTACCGGAGGGCTGTCCGGCTCTGCAATCTCGTCGGAGCACAGTGCAGGAATCCAGAACCGTCGGAGGTAGTCCCCCATCGGGGTGCTGGGACCGGTCTTACAGATGAGTTCGTTATCGTTTTGGGTCAGCATGTGTCCCTCCTTTGAGTATATGGGTACCTAGGCTGATAGGAATTCCCATCAGCCTAGGTCAGAGGTTACTTCTTGGCAACCTGGATCTGGTGGAAGTGGCTCCACAGGCCGGAGACGTTGCCGGGCCAAACCCAGCTCTCAACGAACTCTGGGTTCAGGACGATCTGAGGCGGGAGCCAGAAGAGGTTCATCGCTATGTGAATCGGATGGGCGATATCGCCAATCTCGCGCAGTAGTTTGTCCTGCTCTGTTGGAAGCATTGTCTTTTGGAGTTGTTTGATCAACGGATTTATCTCCAGGGGTTCAAAGCCACCGCCTCGAGGCGTGATATCGGCGTGGTGGACCCGAGTGCTCTGCACGTCGAATGACGCGCTGGACGTCAGGCCTATCCAATTCTTTAGCTTCAGCGCCCTGGATATGGGACGATGGGCCGCCGAATCGGGGGCTTGGAGTTTCGGCTTCACGCCTACGTCTGCCAACATCGCTCCTATAGACTCCATCGTATCAGCTGCTGCGGCGAATGATGCCACATTGCTGACGTTAACGTTAATTTCCAATGGATTGCTGGGACCGTAACCGGCCTGTGCCAGGAGATCCCTGGCGGCCTGCGGGTCATAACCGTAGAGACGGTCGTAATTGGCCCGCCATTCCGGGTTGAAGGCCGGGCTGGACTCTGGGATGGCCTGGATGATCATATTTTGCCCGGCACCTCTTAGGAATGCATCATTCAGCGCGTTCTTGTCTATGGCCTTGTTAAAGGCATGCCGTACTAGAGGGTTCAGCCACGGGGAGTCGCAGTGGACGTACCCGCAGGGGGTGTTTTGCGCTTCGTAGCTTCGGTCCGATACGTCTATGTATCCACCTTGGAACGCCGCGAAGATTCGGGCACCCTGCTGGGTGCCTTCTGAAACCACCATTCCATCATTGGCGGCTAATTCGGTGCTGTCGGCCCCTAGCTGCGTGATGTGGATCTCGTCTGTTAATAGGGCTGCAAGCCGGGTAGATTCCTCGCTCATCCACCGGATGGTCAGCTTTGAGAACTCCGGATTGTAACGCCAGTGGTCGTAGTCCACTCGCTCGAATTCGATGTTCGTCTGCTGGTCGCGGTCGACGTATTTCCACGCAGCGGTGCCCGCAGATGGTGCTGTGTCCATTTGCGGCGGCCCCGATGCCGCATAGTCAGCAGCGCTCATAATCTCCATTCCGCCGACCTGCTCGGAGAGCCTCCTGAACTGCTCTGCTAAAGGGCTTGGGAGTTGCCAGATGAACTCGGTATCCGTGAGCGGTTCGATAGTTACTGTCTTGTAGTTCCGTTGGTGGGTATGCTCCGAGTCCTCGGCGCCAAACTCTCCAACAGTGAGGGCCACGTCTTTCCAGCTGAGGATGCTGCCATCGTGGAAAGGAACGCCGTCTCGGAGTTTGATGCGAATGTCAGAACCATTGGGTTCAATCGACCATTCGGTCGCCAGTTGAGGCACTAACGCACCGGTGTCGGCATCCGTGCCGATCAGGTACTCGTACATAGGTACCAACTGAATCTGCGATTGTGGTGATAGCCCTCTCCCAACGTTGTTGGACAGCAATGAAGGCAACAGCGCTCCAATAATGATCTCGTCCGTCACCGGCGTCATTGCTACAGGGGCGGCTGTTGCTTGTGGAGCCTGGGTTGCAATTGCAGGTGCGCCAGCATTGGAATCGTCATCGTCATCGTCATCGTCGCTGGAACAAGCGGCTACCAATACTAACGACATTGCTATAACCAAAGTCCATGTGATGAAATTTAAACACTTTCGGTTAAGCATTTCTTTCCCCTTATGTTCGCAGTTTTTGTGTTTCTGCCCAATCCTTAAGGACGTTACTTGGGTGTCTTCAAGTCTTAACACCCGCCTGTTTGCCTGCTTCAATATACGCTTCCCCCAGGGTCATGAACACCTCTGACTCTTTACCCTTGAAATGGATGCTGTACAAAAGCGGCTGGTTCGATTCGTACAACTCAAATATCTCTGCATTTCCGTTTGGCCCAGCGATGACTTCTACCTTGGTTGCTTCTACTGCCATTTTGCCCTTTCCTCGGGTATTACAAGGTTCCCTAATGGCCCAGACCCCCTCCCCGAGGAACCGGGTGGTATGCCAGAGTCTGTGTACATTTTTTTAAAGGCTACCCTGTTGCCTGCTGTTCTTCTGATAGGGCAGCCCATTGTAGGTCTTGCGTGGCTTCAATACCATTGACCCCGTTAGGTATCAGAGTTGAGACGGACCGAACCTTATACAGGTCCGGGTTGTCCACGGTCGCCGGTACTGTGCCGTCTTCGCGCAGCGCAATAGCAGCTCTGGCTAAGATACGTCGCATCCTGATGATGCCTGCGTCCGTTGTGCCCAAGTGTTCCTGGTCGCGCTTGTAAACCACACCCATGCTCTCTGTCATGCCGTTGTCCTGACCTCTACCGGGTATGCCGCTGTAACCAAGCCCGCCTACGCGTGCCTTTTGAGCATCGCGGTCAACCAAGTAGTCGTTCTCGCGAGTTCCTGCAATCTTGAATCGATCGAACCAGCCGGTGCCATTGCGTGAGCTGTCCACATGGAAGGATGTGATCATGCCATCGACAATCGGCGGGCCGCCGAATCCTGGAGGACGGGGCAGTGCAGGGTTTCTGGTGCTGATGTGCCACCGCATGCAGTTCTCGTCATCCATGGGCACTACTGCGATGAAGCCCTTCTCTCTGAAGCTAGCGGGGATCATTGCGTAGAACGGGAAGAGGAAGTGGGCTATGCGCCAGTAGGTGGTGTCTTCTTCTGCAGGACGGTTATTGCCGGAAGTGCACCCGAACTCCGTGTCTGTGACAGAGTCACGGGCCCAACGGGTCTTCAATGCATATCGCTCAAAGGTGACGTCAGGGTCTGGAATCTCCTCTGGCTCCCGTGCACCGTTGTGAAGGAAACTGACATGGGACGTGTCGTAGTCACCTTCAAGAGACTGCATCCAGTTACATTCTGAGTAGTAGCCGCTGACGGTGTACTGGCCTTCGGGCATCATGTTGGCTACCAGTGACGGCAACGGCGGAGCTTCTTGCCGGGGCCCCATGTAGACCCAAATCAGTCCGCCACGCTCTTCTACTTTGTACGAAATGGCTCGAACCTTGTCGATGAACCTACTCTCCGGCGGCTCGGAAGGCATGTCCAGGCAGGTGCCATCGGCAGCAAAATGCCAGCCGTGGTACACACAACGCAAGCCGCACTCTTCATTGCGGGCATAGAACATGGAGGCGCCACGATGCGGACAGGAGTTCCCTATGACGCCTACTTTTCCGTTGGTGTCTCGGAAGGCGATAAGGTCTTCCCCAAGAAGTTTCAGACGGACTTGCTGACCGTCCGGGTTCTGGAGTTCCACTGACATCATGGCGGGCATCCAATACTCACGCATCAGGTCGCCCATGATGGTGCCTGGCCCGGTTTGAGTTAGCAGCTCGTTCTCTTCTTTGCTTAACATCCTCTATTCCTCCTCATTCTGTCCGTCCCCTGGGAACTTCTCAATTGTTCCGCGGCCAAATTCTACGAAGAATAAATTTGTGGGAACGCTATTATTGGACCGCCGGTGAGTATCCCTCACCCTCAAACAATGCCTCGTGTAGGGCGTCCTGCCAAACGGCATCTTTCGGCAAGACCCGTTCTATTGCTCGAATGCCGTAGTAGGTTCCCGCCACTCCCGGAGGGTTCCCACCATCTTCAACGACTTTTGCCGCTTCAAGCAGCATGCGACGTGCGGAGATGATGGCGCGGTCAGTTGTGGCCAGGTGCTCGTGGGACCTGTCGTACTGGATGCCCATGGACTCCTGAATGGCCCTGTCCTGTAGGTTCGCGGCGCTCTCAATACCGGTGTAGGTCTTGGTTCGCTGCACCTCGCGGTCGATACCGTAGTCGTTGTCGCGGTTCCAAACGCACCGGAAGCCGTTCTGTACATCGATGTATTCGTAGACCTCTGGGCCATGCTTGGACCGCAGTTCATCGCTGAGGGGTTCCGGTGCCAGCGTGTACGTCCAGTTGTAGACCATGCAGTTGTCGTCATCCATAGGCACCCACATGTGACCTGCCACCATCGGCGGTGAATCGCCTCGCCCCACGGTGTTCTGGTTGGGCCGTAGCTGGGTGAACGGCATAACATAGTGGTACGCACGGACAAAGTTGCCATCCAGATCAGGGACAGGGCGAATAGAGCCGTAGGTATAGCCATAGTCGGTCGGTTGTACTTCAATGTGGGCAACCGTTGCACGCTGCTCGTAGCGGGCGGCGTTGGTGATGTCATTGTTGTGAAGATAGGTGGCATGGATGGAATCGATCCCACCTTCAAGGGCCTGGGACCAGTTGCCCTCCTGCTTCACCTTGGTGACGCCCCTATGGGTGTCCGGTACCTGGGTCCACTCGAACTTGGGTGGCGGAGGCTGCTTTTCAGGAGGCCCCATGTACGTCCAGATAACGCCGCCCATGTCCAGGCAGGGATAGGACGTGATTTTGACCTTATCCTTGAAGTTGCTCTCGGCGGGCTCACTGGGCATGTCGACACAGTTACCGTTCACATCGAACTTCCAGCCGTGGTACACGCAGCGCAGGCCACATTCTTCGTTTCGACCGAAGAACATGCTCGCACGACGGTGGGGGCAATAGTTATCGATGAGGCCGATGCTGCCATCGGTGTCCTTAAATGCGATGAGTTCCTCGCCCACCAATTTCACGCGGACGGGCGTGCCATCCGCCTCTTCAAGTTCCCATGAGAGGAGCGCTGGCAGCCAGTATCGCCGCATGACTTCCCCCATTGGAGTGCCAGGGCCAGTGTGGACAATGACCTCGTTCTCTTCTCTGTTCAGCATCGAACTTCCCCTTCCTCCCCTGTACTAAAAGACGTTCTCGTCTAGGCCGCGCCGACAGCCACCTTCTCTGTGGTCTCCTCAAACGTGACCTTCTTATCCATCACATCGGCGACAGAACGGACGCGGTATGCCGAGCCCTTCATGGGCACAAAGGGCTCCTTACCTTCCAACAGGTCTCGACACCCCTGAAGGTACATACGGCGCATGGCGATGACTGCTGAGTCCGATGTGCCAAGGTGCTCTTTGGTGCGGTCACAGATGGCGCCCATGCTCTCCTGAATGCCTGAGTCCTGCACGGAGATTGCCTCGATGCCGGTGTAGGTCTTGGTTCGTTGCACTTCACGGTCAATGCCGTAGTCGTTGTCGGCGTTCATGGCCGCGCGCATGGAGCGGGGTTCCAATTCAAGGAAGCTGGCGCCGTGACCTTCGCCTTCGTTGAGTGGCCTACTGGCGTTCCAGCTATAGGTGAACATCCAGCAATTTTCATCATCGGCAGGCACCCAACCATGGCCGCTGTACGTGCGTTCATCGGGGTCGCCTGTGCCTCCAGGTATCACCGTGAAGAAGGGGAGCATGAAAGGCGTTAGTCGCCAGTAGTAGGAGTCGTTCTCCGCTTCACGGTTGGCTCCGTACACAAACCCGTAGTCCGTGTTCTTCACAATGAAGTGAGGTGCGGTGTCTGTATTGCTGAGGGAATGACCTGCGCGCGAGGGATCGTCCCGTACCACTGGAGGAAGACCGAAGTGCAGGAAGGAGATGTGGCTGGAATCGATGCCACCCTCGATGCCCTGCACGAAGTTATTCTCCTGCAACCGGCGGGATACTTTGCGGTTGCTTTCAGGAACCATTGCCCAGCCGACTTCCGGGAGCTCCGGCATCGATTCTGCTGGCCCCATGTACGCCCAGATATAACCGCCCCAGTCTTCAGCTGGGTACGACTTGATCTTCACCTTGTCCTTGAAATTGCTTTCGGCAGGCTCGGATGGCATGTCCACGCAATCGCCCTTGGTATCGAACTTCCAGCCGTGGTACACGCACCGCAGGCCGCACTCTTCGTTGCGACCGAAGAACATGCTTGCTCGGCGGTGGGGGCAGAAGTTGTCGATGATGCCAACATCGCCATTGGTGTCGCGGAAGGCGATGAGTTCTTCGTTGAGGATCTTGACCCGGACTGGCGGGCTATCGGGTTCGGCAATCTCTTCAGACAGCAGGGCTGGCATCCAGAACCGCCTCAGATACTCGCCCATGGGAGTGCCGGGGCCGGTCCTGGTGATCATCTCATTGTCTTGTGCGCTCAGCATGTATGCCCTTCCTGCGTGTCTGTATTGCGAAACGACGGTGCGTTGCGTTCCTACCCCATGATTGGCGAGTACTCGGCTCCCTCAAACAGCAGTTCCTTCATACCCTCTTGCCACGGGACATCAACGGGCAACACCCGCTGGATGGATCTGACTTTGTAGTACGAGGGCCCTGTGCCCCTTGGGGTGCCGCCATCACCAACAACGTTGGCAGCTTCCTGAAGCATGCGGCGTGTGGCAATGATTGCGCGGTCCGTAGTCGCCAGGTGCTCTCGCGTCCGATCAACGATCGTCCCCATGGATTCCTGTATGCCACGGTCCTGGAGATTGGCACCCACGCGTGCATCGGCAAGGATGCCTGTGAAGGTCTGCGTACGCTGCGCTTCTCGATCGATGCCGTAGTCGTTATCGGCGTTCCAGATGCATCGGAACCCGTTGTTGATGTCGATGACCTCGTAAGCCAGGTCAGAATGCTTGGCCTTGTCTGCCTCGGTTAGCGGCTCCTCGCCAAGGGAGTACACGAAGTTCCAGACGAAGTGGTTCTCATCGTCAATGGGCACCCACATATGTCCGGCTACTTTGGGGGATGCACTACTTTCACGACGGTCGTCCGGGCGAAGCTGCGTGAAGGGCATGATGAACTGGTACGCCCGAACGAAATTCCCCTCCTCCTTGGAGAGGTACCGGACAGAGCCGTAGGCATAGCCATAGTCGGTCGGTTCCACCTCAATGCTCGGTGCGGCAGAGCGGGATTCGTATCGAGTGGTGTTGGTGATATCGTTGTTGTGGAGGTAGGAAGCGTGGACGGAATCAACGCCACCCTCCAGGCCCTGCAGCCAGTTGCTCTCCTGAAGCACCTTGTTCACTGCCCTGTGTGTCTCCACTACCTGAGTCCACTCAAACATTGGCGGTGGTGGCTGGTTCTCCAGTGTGCCCATGTAGGTCCAAATCACGCCGCCTATGTCCATGCAGGGGTAGGCCAGTACCTTGACCTTGTCTTTGAAGTTGCTTTCGGAGGGCTCGGAGGGCATGTCTACACAGTTGCCATCCACGTCAAACTTCCAGCCGTGATAGACGCAGCGTAGGCCGCATTCTTCGTTCCTGCCGAAGAACATGCTTGCCCTGCGGTGGGGGCAGTAGTTGTCGATGAGCCCTATCTTGCCGTCAGTGTCCTTGAAGGCGATAAGCTCCTCGCCCAGCAGCTTCACCCGCACCGGTGTGCCGTCTGACTCCGCTACTTCCCATGAAAGGAGGGCCGGAATCCAGTATCGGCGCATCAACTCCCCCATAGGGGTGCCGGGTCCAGTTTGGGATACAAGCTGGTTATCTTGAGCGTTGAGCAATATCTTCCTCCATCATGTTAGCTAAGTTCGAGAAGTGTGTTTCGCTACCCGCCTACAGGCTGATCCTCTGGGTACATC
Source organism: Dehalococcoidia bacterium (assembly GCA_029936935.1). Classification (GTDB taxonomy): domain Bacteria; phylum Chloroflexota; class Dehalococcoidia; order Lucifugimonadales; family UBA1127; genus UBA1127. Next base: position 25,927 of record JAPYRQ010000002.1, read on the forward strand.
TCCGGCAGCAGGACATCCCGCCAGGCCAGCTTGCCATCAAATACCTTCTCAATTGCGCGAAGGTTGTAGTACGACGTGGTGTCAGCGCCCCTGGGTGAGGCACCCTCTGCGACGTCCCGTGTGGCCTCGATGAGCAGTTTACGAGTGGCGATGATTGCCGCGTCCGCGGGCCCAAGGTGCTCACGTGTGCGGTCAACCACGGGGCCCATGCTCTCCTGCACGCCACGGTCCTGGGCATTGATGCCATCGATGCCGGTGAACGTGTCCGTCCGCTGGACATCGCGGTCAATAAGCCAGTTGTTGCGGATGTTGCCCTTCGCCCTGTACTGGTTGTCCGGGTCTACGTTTGGCCAGGCATTGGCAGAACCCTCCTGGGTCCGTTCCTTCTCTGTAAGCGGCTCTTCGCCAAAGCTGTAAGACCAGTTCCAGACCATGACGTTGTCGTCGTCGATGGGTACCCAGTGGTGTCCATCAACGTGTGTGCGGTCAGGCGCTCCGGCACGGCCGATCTGGCTCGGTCGAAGTTGGGTGAAGGGCATGGCAAAGTGATAGCCGCGTACGTACTGTTCTTTGTCGCCTAGTGGCCTGATGCCTGTGTACCGATAGCCGTAGTCCGTGACGTCCACTTCCAGCTTGGGAGCGCCGCCTCGCACAAAGGGTGTGGACATCTGAATGCCTGCGCTCTTCGCGTTCTCTCGAATCTGTCGGTGCAGGATGGGTGCGTGAGAAGAATCGATGCCGCCCTCAAGCGCCTGGAGCCAGTTGGACTCCTGCCAGACCTTGGTCACGCCGCGGTGCGTTTCCGGCACCCGTGTGTACTCAAAGTTGGGTACAGGTGGAATCTTGTCTGCCGGGCCCATGTAGACCCAGATGATGTCCCCCACTTCATGCGTCGGGTACGCTTTGGCCTTGACCTTGTCTTTGAAATCGATTGGCTCGTTCATCTGATCGACACAGTTGCCGTTCACATCGAACTTCCATCCGTGATAGACACAACGAAGCCCGCTTTCCTCATTGCGACCCAAGAACAGGGAAGCAAGTCTGTGGGGGCAGTTCTCTTCAAGGATACCGATGTCACCGTTGGTGTCGCGGAACGCCACCAGATTCTCGGCCATTATGCGTAATCGTACGGGGTCACAGTCCGAATTTGGGAGTTCACTTATGAGCAGTGCGGGCAACCAATACCTTCGCATCGTCTCACCCATAGGTGTGCCAGGCCCAATCTTGGTTACCAGCGTGTTTTCATCAGCAGTTAACATAGCCCTCCCCCTTCGTGCTTTATCCCCCTGAATACTCATTGGAATAACCAAGTAACCGATCGCAAATTGACCAGTATTATTCCATAGCGCAAAGATGCGCTTAGGAGATACAATTGTCAATGCATAAATAGTGAACATTTCTTTTCCATAATGGAACTATGTGACGTGGGGTGATGTGATACCTGAACTACCGGAATGGAGAGTGTTCTGCGCTACGGCAAAGTTCCACAGCATCTCCGGGGCTGCGGAGTCCCTTGGGATAGGCTCTCCAACGGCGACCAAGCAGATTGCGAAGCTTGAAGAGCGACTTGGCGTGCAGCTCCTCGATAGGACGACGCGACCGGTGCAACTTACGGCGATGGGTGAGCGATACGCCGCGCTGGCATCGCCGTTGGTAGAAGGTTTTGACAACATGGTCGGCTCCGTGACGGCTGAGGGCACGACCGACCCGGTGAGCGTCACTGCGCCGTCAGGGTTTATCAGCTACAAGCTGCCAGATGCGGTGAAGTTCTTTCAAGACACGTTTCCCTACAACCAGGTCCGTATCTACTCACGCACCAAGTCCGAGGCCATCCGTATGCTGTCTGACGGCGATGTGGATATGGCCCTCGTCGATCCATAGGTGCCGCCACACATCGATTTCCAACCGCTCATCACCTTTGAGCGCGTGCTCATCGCTGCTCGAAATCACCCTCTAGCCCAGCAGTATGAAGCCACTATCGATGAGATTGCGCGCTACCCGCTGACGTTCCTCCGAGCGGGCACAACCACAAGGACCATGCTTGAAGCGGAGATGAAACGGCAGGAAATTCCCTATGAAGTGGGCATTGAGTTGGACCACACAGAGGCCGTAAAACGCTACGTGTCGCTGGGCCTTGGAATATCCGTGGTGCCTGAATTCATCGTCGAACCCAGGGACAGAGAAAGCTTGGCGATTATCCGCGTACAAGGTTCGTATGCAACCGAACAAATCGGCGCCGCGACGTTACGGGAGAAACCCCTCACCACGTCTGCAAGCAACTTCCTTATGGTGCTTCGCCAGACCCTGGGGCAATAAGCCTGAAGGACTAGGATTTGTGTGTAGGTATCTGGGGTGGCCGGATCGCATAGGCAGCCAGGGCCGCTAGTATCCACGTCCCTACTATCATCAGAAACGGGGCAGTGTAAGAGCCGCTCCAATCATGCATGGCCCCGATCATCAGCGGCGCTATGGCCCGGGTGCCATTCGCGAAGGGTGTCATGAACCCTCTGATCGCACCAATGTGGTCGCGGCCGAAGAACTCGGCGGTGGCCAGCGACTGCAGCATGAAGAACCCCGCCAGGTTTATCCCCTGGAACACGCCCCACGCCACCATCATGACAGGGTTGAAGATGAACAGCATGAAGATGACCCCAACCGTTGCCAGACACCCTTGTAGGATCATCATGGTGCGGATGTTGTACTTCCCCGCTAGGTAGCCCCAGACGAAGCGCCCACCAACGTTGAAGAAGCCGTAGACCGCCACGCCACTGGCTGCCACTTCCAGACTGAACCCCTTTTCCTGGAAGTAGGGTATCCAGTGGGCCTGGTAGCCGGTGATACCCACCACAGCCAGCGCCAATGCCAATGTGAGTATCCAGAAGGAACTGGAGCGGAGCGCCTCTCCCTTTGTGAAGCTGTACTCATCAGAAGGTGTGGGTCTTTTGGATACGGCCGTTGCGGAGGGTGGAGCAGGCTTTGTCTCGGGCGTGTCGCCATCAGGAAGCATGCCCATGACTTCTGGGCTGGTACGAGCCATGAGCGATAGGGGGAGGACGATGATGAGGGTGGTGATTCCCAGCCAGAGCCAGGCGTCACGCCACCCCATGCTGCCAATGAGGAATGTGAGGAACAGTGGGAAGATGAGTGGGCCGCTGGCTGCCCCGGCGTTGCTCCAGGATAGTGCTTGGGCGCGTTTGCGCACAAACCACTTGATGGCCAGGGTCTGCCACATACCGCTGCCCTGAGCCGCTACTCCAAGGGCTCCCAAGACTCCGTAGACCATATAGTACTGGAACGGCGTTTCCACCCACCGTAGAAGAATGAACGAGAGGGCGAGGAAGATACTGCCGATGGGTAAGATTACCTGCGGAGCCCAGGGGTGGTCGGCCAACGGACCAAGGATCGGCCCCATGAGACCGCCAAGTAACACACGTACTGACAGCGCTCCGAAGATGACGGTCTGGCTCCAGCCAAGGTCCGATTGCATTGCCGCCAGGAAGGTGCTGGTGGCGAACCCGGCGCTTCCCAGGTTGAACGAACCGCTGATTGCGCCGGCCCCCACGATGATCCATCCGTAGAAGAATGGAAGCTTGCGCCGGGTTTTCCCCTTACCTTGCATGAGCGACATTATAGGCACACTGTTGCCTGTCGTGTTTGGGGGGCCGGCTAAGGAGTGGTTTTGGGAGGAGACGCTACCTTCGATTTCGCTCGACTCTCCGGTGCGAACAGCATCACGAGGGTGGCGCTGACTCCAAGCCATATGGCTACGACGATGAACGCACCACCGAAGCTCCACCACTGGGCCATCGCTCCAACCGCCAATGGGGCTACAAACCCTCCGGAGGCCTGGAACAACGACCAGACGCCCAGGAACGCACCCCTTCCCTCTTTGGGTGCAAGGTCCATGGCATAGACCTGCGATGTGCTTTGGCTCATGCCCCATGCCAGCCCGTACAGCAGGACCATGGCAAGTATGCCGATGTAGTTTTCGCTGATGCTCAGGAGGAACGCTGCTCCGGCCAGGAGGAAGAGGCCCGGCACAAGGGAGAACTTCCTGCCGTATTTATCACTCAGCATCCCATTGGGAAAGGATACGAACACAGCCACAATGCCCCCCATGCCCAGAAGCGTGCCGATGCTTGTGGGGCTCAGGTTCGCTATGTCCTGCGCATACAACGGAAGTAACGTTGCGAAGACCCCCTGCCCCATCATGCTGACAGCAAAGGTCGCCAGTATCAGGAATAAAAAGGTCTTTGTCTTGAATGGGGCAAGCTTACTCGATATGGAGCTCGGCTTTTTCTCCCCAGCTTCCTGCTTCTTAGGTACGGCCTTTGGCTTGCTCTCTCCAATCAGAAAGAGGGCTACTGCAAGGGTCACCAACTTGGTGACGCCGTTGAACAGGAAAATCGCCCGGAAATCAAATGTAAGCAACAGCATCCCGCCCATCAGTGGCCCCGCTACTTGCCCTAGCCGTTGAGACATCCCTCGCAGTGCGACGACGCGTCCACGGACTTCCTGGTCGGTGACATCGGCGATGAGGATGTTGGCGCTGGTCATCCACATGGCAATGCCGATGCCGCCTATGAACTCCAGCACGAAGAACTCGATGTAGCTATCGATGAACATTTCGATGAATGCTGTGACCGCCCGAAGGCTTGCGCCGGTGATCATAAGCGGTTTGCGACCCCATCTATCGCTCATGAAGCCGGTGATGGGAGATGCTACAAGGATGGCAACAGCGTTGAAGGCCAGGATGAGGGTCACCAGAAAGATGTTCTGTTCAAGGGAGTATGCAAAAAGCGGCCGACCCAGGTTCTGAGCACCGCCGCCCGCACCCCAAAAGAAGAACGCAACAAAGATAGGCAACGTGCGTTTGGTGAGGATTCCGGGTTTGGTGGGCTGTTCTGGCTCAGCGGTACTCAAAGTAGGGCGAGTATACGCCGTTATCGCAGTCTGTCTCTACTGTGCCGCACCTATACCCGCGTAATCACATCTAAAGATTTTGAACAACAGATGAATCTGAAACGGCTGATTGAGTATGCCGAGACTGTAGGTGATAGGTTGGACGCGGCAGCTGTGGCCACCCTTTCAGGGGATACGCAGGGAGCCCAGAAACTCTTTGGCAGTGCACAGGCAGTCTTTTGCGAGGCGAAAAGCAGCTTCAAATCTCCGGAGTTCGAGGAACTTGTGAGAATACACTTTCAGGCGGTACCACAGAGGTGTGACCGAGCGAGTTTCTAGACGGACACCTCGTATATGAAAAGGAGGCCCCGCTCAAAGTGAGCGGGGCCTCCTCCTGTGTCAGCTATGCTTGGGGACTGGCACCGATAGGTCTACTACTTGGTGCCGGTGCAGTCATCTGCATCCCGGTCAACCTTTACCAGGTCCTTGGCCAGCTTCTTGGCATCGTCCAGGTCCTTCTTGGAGGCCTCGGGATCCGCCTGGACTCCCTCGATCTCTGCGATGACCGGTGCAATTACCGGGTCGCTTACGTCGATGGCACCCTTGGCGTAGTTCAGCCAGACCACCAGGAGTTCTGCCGTGGCGTCTTCTCTGGCCTTATCTTCCTTATCGGCCTTGGTATCCGGCTTGGTGCCGCCCTTCTTGCCCTTGCCGTCCTTGGCCGGGTTCAAGAGGTTACCGGCGTCGGTCAGAGCCATCGGCTCGTCGAAGATGTTACTGCCCAGGACTACCATGGTGCATCGCGCCGCAGCGGGTCTCATCACACGCTATACTGCCCCCACTATGACAACTTCACCCATAACCGCCGATTTCATCTATGACCTTCCCACGGTTTCGGACCCGGCTGTGAGTCCCGATGGCTCTAACCTGGTCTACGTCCGTAGCACCACGTCCCGCGAGGGCTATAAGAAGACCTCCGTTTTAGAATTAATCATTTTTTGGGACGGGGAAACACAGCGATTCACTGCTGGCCCCGACGACGGTCACCCCATCTGGTCCCCCGACGGAAGTACCTTGGGGTTTCTGCGGCCAAGGGAACCCGACAAGCCGAAGCAGCTCTGGCTCATGCCCAGAAGTGGCGGTGAAGCCAAATGTGTTACCAAGGCGACAAAGGGTGTGCTGGACTTCGCCTGGAATCCCGGCAGCGATGTCGTGTGGTTCATCAGCGAGGTAGAGGCCCCAAAGCGGGGCGGCAAGAAACCCGCCGATGACGCACCTCAGGTCAAAGAGGTCCACCAGATCTACTACCAGGGGGACACCCTGGGCTGGCGGGGGGACGGCTATCGTCAACTCTTCCGTCTGGGTATCGCCTCTGGTACTGCTGCCCAGATGACCCGCGGCGACTTCGACCACGATACGCCGACGCCATCGCCCGACGGGTCCACGGTGGCCTTCCAATCTACCCGCTCGCGGACGCGCCATCTCAAGAGACCCTGGGGCGGCGAACTCTGCATCATGGCTAATGATGGCGGTCGGGTCACGCGCCTCACTCCCGAAAGCTGGCAGATTGGCGGCATTGTCTGGTCTCCCGATGGTAAAACCATTGCCTATGGGACTGCAGGGGAGTCGGAACGCTGGCAATACTATATCCACACGGTGGACGTGGAGACGAAGACGGTGAAGCGTCTCACCGACGACGCCATCACCCCCCAGGCGGGGTTTCACCCCACAAGCCCGCCGCCGCCGCTTTCCTGGGCCAACGAAAGGATTCTCTTCCTGGCAGACAGCAAGGGCTCCAGCGGGCTCTACAGCGTTACTCCTGCCGGAATGCTGGATCAGCTGAGGGTAGATTCCGAGGCCATTGGGGCAGTCAGCTACTCGTCATCGGCCAGCCGAGTGGCCATAGTTTCCTCTACCGATTCACGACCCGGAGAGATAATCGCCCTGGATCCATTCGATGGACAGAACCAGCGCGTGACCCACGTCACCGACGACTACATGGCCGAGCATGCAGTAGGCACCACCCAAAAGATCGTGGTCCACAGGGACAACTTTGCTATTGATGCGTGGTTGGTGCAGCCGCCGGACTTCGATTCGGAGAAGCAGTACCCGCTAATCCTGGACGTTCACGGTGGCCCTAACGGCGCCTTTATGACGGGGTTTAATGTGCTCCATCAGATCTTGGCTGGGGCCGGGTATGTGGTGCTGGCGGTAAATCCGCGAGGGTCCAGCACCTACGGTTCGGACTTCACCACTCGCGTATACAAGGACTGGGGCGGGGAGGACTACCAGGACCTCCTGGCGGCGCTAGATGTCGTGTGCGAACTCCCTTATATCGACCGCGACCGCGTGGGAATCCACGGCTATTCCTACGGTGGGTACATGACTACCTGGGCCGTGGGGCACACCGATCGGTTCAAAGCGGCCGTCGCCGGTGCTCCCTGCACCAACCTCTTCTCCATGTATGGCCAGTCCGATATTGGCGTCAGCTTCGGCGAGATCCAATGGGGCGGTCGACCACAGGAGGAGCTCCAGTGGTATCTGGAGCGTTCGCCGGTCATGCATGCGGATAAGGTCCAGACTCCGGTGTTGCTGCTGCATGGCGAAGCTGACCACCGCGTTCCGATCTCCCAGAGCGAGGAGTATTACGTGGCGCTAAAACGGCTGGGGAAGACTGTAGACTTTGCGAGGTTTCCTGGTTGCTCCCATTTGTTCCTTAGAGGAGGCCATCCGGAATTGCGCCGGGAGTACTACGATCGAGCTATTGGCTGGTTTCATCGGTGGATTACTGGACAACCGTAGAGTGGAATGTTGCCTTAAAATGGACAATCAGGATTAAGGAGGATTGTGTAATGTCCCAAAACACCGAATCGAAATATCTTGTTGACTTGGTGCAATATCAGGAGGGTACAGTTGTCAGCCGCACTTTGAATAAAAAGACGGCGGGACGGTGACCTTATTTGGTTTTGATATTGATCAAGGTTTGAGCGAGCATTCTACGCCATTTGACGCGATGGTTTGTGTTCTGGATGGGAACTTGGAGATCACTATCTCCGGCAGTACGGCGAACTTGGAGCGTGGTGAGATGATTATCATGCCCGCAAATGAACCGCATGCATTAAAAGCGGTTGAACAATCCAAGATGATGCTAACGATGCTTCATTGAACTCCACACCACCAAGCCAACGGAAGTAGGCATTCAAAAGCAAGAAGGCCCGGAATGTTTTCTGCCGATGTTCATGATGGACCGTGGTATATGGCAATAAAACAGGGCTTCCATTATGGAAGCCCTGTTTGACTTTCTTGGTTGGTCGGGGTGATAGGATTTGAACCTACGACCCCCTGCACCCCATGCAGGTGCGCTACCGGTCTGCGCCACACCCCGACTGTCGCCCTAGTATAGCAGGGGTCGGCTATTGGCGCATCATCTTGCCAAGGCCTACCAGGCCCCGCATCTTCCCTCCGGCAAACTGCTTCATCATCTTCTGCATCTGTCGGAACTGGTTGAGCAGCTGGTTGACCTCCTGAACGGTTGTGCCGCTGCCTGTTGCGATGCGACGTCGCCTCGATGCATTGAGCACGTCGGGTTCACGACGTTCACGCGGGGTCATCGACAGAACAATGGCCTCGACACCCTTGATGCGGTTTTCGTCCAGTTCCTGATCGCCCATACGACCCTTCATGCCCGGAATCATCTCCATCACCTGCCCTAACGGGCCCATCTTCTGAACGGCACGGAGTTGATCCAAGAAGTCTTGGAGGTCAAAAGTGGCCTTGCGGAGCTTCCGCTCCATCTCCTGGGCGGTCTCCACATCAATGACATCCTGAGCCTTCTCAATGAGGGTGAGGACGTCACCCATGCCAAGGATGCGTGATGCAAGACGGTCTGGGTAGAACGGCTCCAGCGCCTCGCTCTTCTCACCTGTGCCCATGAACTTGATGGGAACGCCGGTCACAGAGCTGATGGAGAGGGCTGCGCCACCACGGGCATCGCCGTCCATCTTGGTCAGGATGAGCCCCGTCAGGCCCACACGCTCGTTAAAGACACCCGCCGCGTTCACAGCTTCCTGGCCTGTCATGGCATCGACGACAAGGATGGACTCTTGCGGTTTGATAGCATTTTTAAGGTCGGTGAGTTCGCCCATCAACTCATCATCGATCTGTAATCGACCGCCGGTATCGACGATAACCCAGGGGCAGCCTTGTTTCTTGGCTTCAGAGATGCCGTTCTTGGCTACTTTCAGCACCGTTGTGGAGGACGAATCTTCGCTGTACACGGGGAGGTCAAGCTGCGCGCCAAGGGCTTTCAACTGTTCCACGGCTGCCGGGCGGCGGAGGTCTGCAGCAACCAGCATGGTCTTCTGGCTGGTACCGGAACCCAGGTGAAGGGCAAGTTTTGCTGCGGTGCTCGTTTTGCCGGAGCCTTGTAGTCCCACCAGCATGAGGACGGCAGGGGATTCCGTACCGTGATGGAGTTGATGGTCGCCAGCGTCCAGGACCTCCGTCAGTACATCGTTGACAATCTTGACCACCTGCTGGCCGGGGTTCAAACCCTGAAGGACCTCAGAGCCCTGGCAACGTTCCTTGACCTTCGCCACGAACTCGCGTGCCACCTTGAAGTTGACATCGGCTTCCAGTAGGGCAACGCGAACTTCCTTCAACGCCTCGTCGATATCTTTATCGGTCAGTCGGCCGCGGTTGCCCAGCTTCTGGAACACCGCTCCAAGTTTGCTGCTTAGTGAATCGAACATGAATTGCCTCCATAGCTATTCTATGGGCAAAGCTGGCATGCGGCAAACCCCAGCACTGGCCGAAACACGACCTGACACCTCCTATGGATTCGCGGATTCAATGTGCTAGCATGCGACGACGAAAACAAGGCGGCAGATGCATGATTCCGCGACAGCTCCGTCTCTACAATTTCATGAGCTATCAAGGCGAGACCGAATTGAACTTGAGCGGCATCCACGTAGCATGCCTCTCCGGCGACAACGGTAACGGCAAGTCCGCTTTGCTGGATGCTATGACCTGGGCGCTTTGGGGTTTTGCCCGTGGCAAGCGGTACGGACAGGGCGGCGTCTCTCCTGACGAATTGGTGTATCAGGGACAGACGGAGATGGAGATAACCCTGGATTTTGAGGCCAGTGGCACCGACTATCGCGTCACCAGAAAGTACTCCAAGAATGCCAAGAGTCGGAGCGCTGCTACGATACTCGACCTCCAGGCCAACACCGGGGAGGGCTACCGTTCACTGACGGTGGGGTCCGTAGGCGATTCCGAGCGACAACTCCAACACCTTCTTCGCATGGACTATGAGACCTTTGTGAACAGCGCGTTCCTCCTTCAAGGGCAGGCCGACCGATTCACCACCAGCAAACCCGCTGAACGCAAGGAGACTCTTGCCGGCATCCTTGGACTGTCTCTGTATGAGCGGCTTGAAGAGCGCGCCAAGGAGCATGTTAAGGAGCAGGAGTCACTGCTTGCCAGGAATGTAATTGACAAGGAATCCGTGGAACGTGATCTGGCGAGGCGACCTGAGATAGAAGAATCTCTGGCGATTGCCGAGAAGTCGCTCGAAGAAGTCACCCCACAACTCGCCACCACCAAGTCAGAAGAAGATGCCCTTCGAGGTCGTGTGGATGCCCTGCAGCGCATACAGAAGGAGGCCCAGGAGCTTCGTGACGCAACGACTCGTGGCGAGTCGGAGGCCAAGCAGCATGAAGCTCAGGCAGAGACCGTAAAAGGGCGTATCAATGGGTATCGCGACCTCTTGTTGAGGCGTGATGAGATTGCAGAGGGCGTCAAGAAGCTTGGGGAAGAGCGTGAGCGGTTGAGCGTTTTCGATGATAGCCAGGCGCGCGATGCAGAACTGGGCCAGCAGGCGTTAGGGCTTGAACACACCATCGCCCAGGCGCAGCAGCGACTTCAATCAGAGCATGATCGACTTGCAGACCGTGTCGTTCGAGAGTTGACGCCAAAGGCGGAACGGGTGGCCACCGTGGAAGCGACGCTTGCTGAAATCACCAAGGAGTTGGCAGCGCTGGAGGGACAAGGTCTGGATGCGCAGCAGCAACGTGAGAAGCGCGATGAGACGGCTCGCCTGATTGAACGACTGGAAGCCGACAACGTTCGACTCCGCTCTGAGATGGGGGAGCTTCGCGGTCGAGTCGATCTGCTCGTCGAGGGTGAGGCCAACTGCCCTGTTTGCGGTACAGTATTGGGCGCGGACGGCCTGGAGCACCTGAAGAGGGAGCGAGAGGCCCAGGGCAAGGTGATGGGCGATAAGTTCCGGGAGAATCAGGCCCAGGTGACGACTCTGACTCCGGAACGAACGAAGCTTGACGCGGCAGTGATTGAAGCCGAGCAGGTGCTTGCCAAGAAGCAACGAGACCTGGCTGCCAAGCAGGGTGCCCTTGGTCGAGAGGTGGAAGACGGTAAGGCTGCTGCAACGGAGCTGGCAGACCTGAACCCGAAGTTGGCCGCACTGGTTGCACAGCTTGAGGGAACAGAATTCGCAGCCGATGAGCGGAAGGCTCTTCAAGAGGTGAACACACAACGGGCGACTATCGGGTACGACGCAACTGCCCATCAGGAAGCGCGCACTGCAGCCCGGGCATTGGAGCCATTTGCAGAACTCGCACGCACCCTGAACGACGCACAGGAACGACTGCCCCAGGACGAGGTTGCTCTCACGGAGTTTGAAGCCCTGGCTGCGGCTAGACGGAAGGATGTTGCTACGGCATCGGAGCGATTGGGCGTCATCGATGGTGAGTTGGAGGGTATGCCAGCTCTCCAGGGTGCATTGGGATCCAAATCGCAGGAGCGACAAACCCTCGAAACACAGAGCGTGGAGTTGGGCGGAGCAATTCGACACCACACGCTTCAGCTAGAAGAATTGACCGCTAGAGCAGCCGAAATGGCCAAACTTGCGGAGGGTAGTGGCGATATAGAGGCTGCCAAGACTTCTTACAGCGTGTTGGTGGACGCCTTTGGGAAGCGAGGCATCCAGGCGTTGTTGATTGAAGCTGCTTTGCCGGAACTTGAAGCCCAGGCCAACGACCTGCTGGCGCGACTGACCGACCACCGGATGACACTGTCCCTGGAGACCCAGCGACAGAACCGCAAGGGCGATGTTTCAGAGACGCTGGAGATACGCATCGCCGACGAGTTGGGCACACGCAGCTACGAGCTTTTCAGTGGCGGCGAAGCCTTCCGCATCAACTTCGCGCTGCGCGTTGCGTTGGCCAAGCTCCTAGCGTCACGCTCGGGCGCACCCCTGCGAACACTGTTCCTCGACGAAGGTTTCGGTACGCAGGACCCTAATGGCCGGGAGCGTCTCGTTGAGGCTATTCAGACAATTCAAGACGAGTTCGACCTCATCCTGGTGGTCACACACATCGAAGAGTTGAAAGAAGCGTTTCCAGTTCGCATCGATGTCACCAAGACGGAGATGGGTTCATCCCTGGAAGTGGTGTGGGTATAGTGAGATGTATTGCGTGGGGAGATATTGAGGTAAGCCTCTTCCTTGGGTAACTGCAGGCACAAGGTCAAGGGCGCGCCCTTGACCCGTAGCAATGCCAAACGCTACACTGGATTCACCCAGCAATGCCCGATAGTGCAGCGGTAGCACACGTGCCTCTGGAGCATGGGACCCTGGTTCGAATCCAGGTCGGGCAGCCACTTCCAACGTTAAACACAAAGTCCAAACTATGGAGATAAAACAGGGGAGGGTTCAATCATGGCGGTAGTACGAGAAGCGAGTGTAACCTGGAACGGGGATCTGATTGGCGGGAGCGGCACCATCAACCAAGTGACCAGCAAAGCCATCAGTGGTCAGCCAGTCACCTGGGCAGCACGCACGGCGGCGCCGGAGGGCAAGACCAGCCCGGAGGAGTTGATGGCAGCAGCCCACGCAAGCTGCTATGCAATGGCGTTTTCCTTTGGATTGGGCAATGCAGGCACGCCACCCCAGAAGCTAGAAGTGAGCGCCACGGTCACTTTTGACAAGGTTAGTGACGGCTTCAAAGTCGTTTCGAGCGCCCTGAAGGTCAGCGGCCGGGTGGCAGGCATTGATGCAGCAGCATTCAAGGAAGCGGCTGAAGCTGCCAAGGACGGTTGCCCCATCTCCCAGGCGCTGAAGGGCAATGTTGAGCTTAGCGTTGAAGCGACCCTCGAGTAGAGTCGTCCCCTGCGCAGGATGAGAGAGGCGCGGAAATGACGCAGTCACAGGAGATACGGTGCTTCGGCGGGCCGGACGACCCGTTGATGATGGCCTATCACGATGACGAATGGGGAACGCCTCTTCACGATGAGCGGGCGTTCTTTGAGTTCCTGTGCCTTGAAGGTGCACAGGCCGGCCTCTCGTGGCGGACCATCCTGCACAAGCGTGAGCGCTATCGGCAGGTCTTCGATGACTTCGATGCCGAGAAAGTCGCTGCCTACACAGAAGCGGATAGGCAGCGACTCCTTGCGGATGCGGGAATCGTGCGTAACAAACTGAAGGTGAACTCATTCATCGTCAACGCGCAACTTTTCCTCGATGTGCAAAAAGAATTTGGCACCTTTGACTCCTACATCTGGGGGTTCACCGGCCACAAGACGCAACGTCGCACTGGCGAACTCACGATGGAGAACACGCCGGTCAGCACCCCGGAGTCCGATGCGATGACAAAAGACCTCAAGAAGCGAGGGTTCAAGTTCGTCGGCACAACCATCTGCTACGCGTTTATGCAGGCCACAGGCATGGTCAACGACCACATATCGTCTTGCATCAAAGCGCCTAACGTGTAATATTCACTTGGCTTGAAACAACACAAATTCGTTGGATATAAAAAGGAAAAGACAATGCTTCATATGGCAGTAGTGACTCACGGTCCGGATACTTGTCCGATAAACAATCGTGAGGCGATGGCCGAGGTAATGGCCACATTAGGGCGAATGGGTGAGGCCGCAGGCAAGTTGGGCATCACCGTTCAGGGTAGTTGGACCAACATGCCCGCTCACGCACTCTGGTTCGTTCTTGATGCCCCTAACGGCCACGTGGTGAACCAACTGATGATCGAGCTGAAGCTGCAGGAGTGGAACACGATTGTGGTGCATCCTATTGCCACAATAGGGGACGCGGTGGAACAGATAAAGGCCAGGTAGTCGTCGTCTGCTAGTTGGTCGCTTTGGAGGTTAACGATTCCAGATTGCAGTGCGCTTCCAGAAGCTCAGCAAAATATTGGGCTTTGTGAGCGCTGCGAACGGAACCTCTATCACCGATGCTGTGCAACTTTTCCATGGTCTCCAACGTTGGAGCGGGGGTTGCCAGCATCGGTGTTTGTCTGAGTCCCGCATGGTGGGCGATGTACTGCACGGGGGTCTTGCCGTTCGTGAGGATGAGGCACGCGGTGGATGTGTCCAGCGCGGCCATCTGTAGGTCAGGTCGGTCACCCCGCACAATCACCGCTTTGTTCTCTCTGCGTCCGAACACATAGGCACCCTGATCCAGGAACAACCCTCCCAGCATGAAATGCTCCACCAACTCACCCATCTGCCCTTCAGGCGACATCAATGCTGCGGCGTTGATTAACTCCGCCCCAAGATGCTCGGCGATCTCACCCACGGTCAGTGCAAGCATCCTTCTTGTCTCTGGAATGACTCCTAACACGGCGATGCCCTGCTGCTCGAACGACGCTGTGAGAGTCGTTGCTGCTTGGTGCATGGCGTGGTCAGGCACGCTGTTGATAATGGACCCAATGAGTCGACCATCGAATGCTTGAGCAGCTTCTACAGGAGGTGCGGAAGTGCCGTTGCTGACAAGAATCACCGTGGCGTCCAACACTTTGGCGAAGGCGCCGTCAATACGAATCCGGTCGGTATCAGCAATATCACCGCTTACACCATCAACAATGGTGATGCCTTGAGGCAGATTCGCCTCTTTTAGCTTTGCCAGGACCTCATCCAATGTCGATGCATCAGGAACGTGGTCAACGGAAGTAGGCCATCCGGAGGGTGCGGCATTTTGGGGGAAGAGTGACTGGTGAAAGGCTGCATCAGCATCGGGTGGGGCCGATAAACCAACACGTAGTGCCTTGGCCAAGGTGACCTCTGAACTCTTTCCCTCCAGCAGCGTGGCTAAGCCCGACGCCACCGCTGTTGTTCCTGCACCTGAGCTGGCTCCGGCTATGTAGATGGTTGGCACGTAGCCTCCGTAGACACAATTCTGTGCCTAGTATAGAGAAAAACACGCATGCTGTTAAGCACATTCGAGTAATTGAAAAGGCCCGCCCCGATATTCCGGGGCGGGCCTTGATTCCTAAAGAATGGGCTACTAGCCTTCATCGGCCACGGTCGCGGACTCCACGGGGTCAAGGGCTAGAAGAGCAGAGATGTCCTCAAGCTCCCCTTCCAGGTCTTCCAGGGCTAGGGCCTTGGCTGCTGCTTTGGCCTCTTCCTCTTCCTGAGTGATGCCCAGTCGTTGCCTACCCTCTTCGGTCAAGTCCATGCGGGCTGGGATCAACCGCCCAATGATCACGTTCTCCTTCAGGCCGATCAGATGATCGACGGAGCCGGAGATGGCGGCCTCTGTGAGGACCCGTGTGGTCTCCTGGAAGGACGCTGCTGCCAGGAAGCTCTCTGTACTCAATGACGCCCTGGTGATACCCAGAAGCATCGGTGTTGCCCGAGCGGGTTCGCCGCCCTCGGCGATGACCCGGCGGTTGGCTTCGTCAAAGATGGTTCGGTCAACAGGCTCCCCTGGCAACAACTCAGTGTCACCCTGGTGATCCACCCGGACCTTTCGCATCATCTGACGAATAACGATCTCAATATGCTTGTCGTGCATGCTCACACCCTGGAAGCGGTAAACCTTCTGTACCTCTTCGATGATGTAGTTGTGCACGGCCTCACGACCCTGGATTCGCAGGATGTCATGGGGGTTCTTCTGGCCTGCAATGAGTTCCTGCCCTGCAGTTACAGTGTCGCCAGTCTTTACGATGACGTGGGCGGTCAACGGTGCAGGGTACGTCCGTTCTTCCTGCTCCTGCCATACCACGGATACCTTGCCTTTGGTGAGTTCAATCTTCCCTGGCATTCGGGCTACCATGGGAGGAAGTTCTTCCCCTTCGGCAACCTTTTTCCTTGTGGCCTTAGGCAAGGATAACGGAGAACCAGACTCCACCATGTCGCCGGTCTTAACGACGACTTTGTGAGTGTCTTCTATTGGATATTCTTCACGATATTCCTCTGAGCTGACCACACGGATATGCTTGCCGTCCGTTGTGTCGGTGACGTCCACTTCGCCGTCGATCTCAGAGAGGATTGTCGTGTTCTTTGGGATTCGAGCTTCAAATAGTTCTTCCACTCTGGGAATACCGCTGGTGATGTCTACTCCTGCGATACCACCTGTGTGGAACGTACGCATGGTGAGCTGTGTGCCAGGCTCCCCGATGCTCTGGGCTGCGATGATGCCGGCTGCGTCTCCAAGGTTCACCATGCGACCGGTGGCTGGCATGATGCCATAGCACATGCGGCACATGCCTCGCGCTGCCTCGCATGACAGCGGGGACCGCACGTAGACCTCTGTCACTCCAGCTGCAAAGAGGCTCTTAGCCAGTTCTGACGTTAGAACGGTGTCTCGGTCAGCCAGAACCTCACCGGTGGATGCGTCAACAACAGGAGAACAAACGACTCGCCCCACCAGCCTATCGGAGAATGCGGCAATGGAGTTGCTTCGCTCCTTTTCGGCTACATGGCGGACCCATATGCCCGAGATTGATTCACAGTCCTCTTCAAGAACAATGACATCCTGCGCCACATCGATCATTCGACGGGTCAGGTAGCCGCTATCGGCTGTCCGCAACGCGGTGTCAGCCAGACCCTTCCGTGCTCCGTGGGTGGAGATGAAATACTCAAGGACGCTGAGGCCCTCTCTGAAACTGGACTTCACGGGAAGGGGAATCAGGAATCCTTTAGGGTCAGACATAAGGCCGCGCATGCCGGCCATCTGCTTAATCTGACTGATGTTACCTTTTGTACCTGAGACAGCCATGATGTAAATGCCACCATAAGAGGGCAAAGCCTCTTCAATGAGTTTGGTCACGCTGTCACTAGCATCTGTCCAGATACGAATAATCTGGGTGTAACGCTCATCCTCAGTGATAAGGCCTCGCTGATATTGCTCTTCAAGCTGTTGGATCTGTAGTTCAGAACCGGCCAGGACTTTAGCCTTGCCTTCCGGTACTTCCAGGTCAGAGATGCTGATTGTGATCCCTGAGACAGTGGCGTAATGGAACCCGGCGCTCTTGATGGCGTCCAGCATGTCCGCAGTCTCTTCGTTGCCAATCATGTTGTAGGCGTGGGACACAAGATCTTTCAGCGTGCCCTTGTCCATGAGTTTGTTCCAGTTTCCAGTATCTGCTGCTACTACTGATGGAAGCAGGTCCTGGAACTTCAGCCGCCCAACGGTGGTTGTCAGCCATGACGTCTCGTTGGTTTCGTCGGTTCGGAGTATCTCGATAGGCGCCTGGATGTTGACGAGCCCCGTGTCATGGGCCATCTGCGCTTCCTCTGAAGAGCTGAAGCGTTTTCCGGCACCCAGGGCATTGGGGTTTTCTAAGGTCATGTAGTAACAACCAAGGACGATGTCCAGGGTTGGTGCTACCACCGGCTCGCCGGAGGCAGGGGAGAGCATGTTGTAGATGCTCAACATGACATTTTTTGCTTCCTGTACTGCCCGTCGTGACAGGGGAACGTGGATAGCCATTTGGTCGCCGTCGAAGTCCGCGTTGAATGCGGAACAGACCAACGGATGCAACTGCGGTGCGCTACCCTCAATGAGTACCGGCATGAACGCCTGAATACCAAGCCTGTGCAGGGTTGGTGCCCTGTTCATGAGGACGGGGCGATCCTTAATGACCTCTTCCAGGACGTCCCAGACTTCAGGTCGTACGCGCTCAACTGCACGTTTGGCGCTCTTGATGTTGTGTGCCAAGCCCTGTACTACCAGCTTGTGCATGACGAATGGTTTGAACAACTCCAGGGCCATCTTCTTGGGGAGGCCCATCTGGTATAGATGCAGGTTGGGGCCTACTACGATCACTGAACGGCCAGAGTAGTCCACGCGCTTGCCCAACAGGTTCTGACGGAACCGGCCTTGTTTGCCGCGAAGCAGGTCCGAAAGGGACTTGAGCTTGTGGTTGTGGCTCCCGGAGATTGCTCGGCCACGACGTCCGTTATCGATGAGGGCGTCGACCGCTTCCTGGAGCATGCGCTTTTCATTTCGAATGATGATCTCCGGCGCTTCCAGCTCAAGCAGACGCTTGAGGCGGTTGTTCCGGTTGATCACCCGGCGATACAGGTCATTCAGGTCACTGGTGGCGAACCGTCCGCCGTCCAACTGAACCATCGGTCGCAAGTCAGGGGGAAGCACGGGCAGCGCCGATAGAACCATCCACTCAGGGAGGTTCGTGCTCTTGCGGAAGGCCTCAACCAAGCGAAGTCGCTTGACCGCCTTCTTCCTACGCTGGCCTGAAGTGGAGTGCATCTCCATTGCCAGGAACTCACGCTCGGCATCTAGGTCCAGGTTCTTCAGGATGTTCAGGATTGCCTCAGCACCCATTCCGGACTTGAAGAGGTGGCCGTACTTGTCGGAGAGCTCCCGTTGTCGACCTTCTACCATCAGCTTCATCTGCTGAATCTCGTGGAGGTCATCCAACTGTGTTTGGAACGCTTCTTCCAGCATCGCCTCACGCTCGGCCAGCGATGCACCCGTTGCCGCAGCGGGCTCAGCTTCCTTTTCTTCGGAAGGCTCAGCTTCCGTGGATTCGGTATTGGAATCAGTGGGTTCAACGGCCTCAGCGGCTTCGGTTTCCTGAGCCTCGGCACGTTCGCGCAACATCCTGATGCCATCGTTGTGCTGGTCTTCTAGATCCTGGATGGCCTGGTCTCTGGCGGCCGTGTCTACTTCAGTGATGATGTACTGGGCAAAGTAGAGCACTCGTTCCAGGTTTCTGGGCGAGAGATCCAGCAGGAGGCCAAGGCGACTGGGTATGCCTTTGGAGAACCAGATGTGGGCAACCGGGGCAGCCAGTTCAATGTTCCCCATGCGTTCGCGGCGGACTTTGGCCCTGGTGACTTCTACACCGCATCGCTCGCACTTGATACCCTTGAACCGGATTTTCTTGTATTTACCGCAGGCGCACTCCCAGTCCTTGGTGGGACCAAAGATGCGTTCGCAGAAAAGGCCGTCGCGTTCTGGGCGTAATGTTCGATAGTTAATGGTCTCCGGCTTGGTGACCTCGCCGTATGACCATGCCCGGATTTGCTCCGGCGACGCCAATGAGATCCGAATTGCGTTGAACTCCGCGCCGCTCTGTGCCATCCGTTCACACTCCCTTCAAAATGCCAATCGATTTATGCGTAATCGCTTGTGGCTTCCCTTCCCTTAAAGGAAGAGTGGTTAATTCTCTTCGTTCTGCTCTTCTGGTTCGTCAAAGACCTCAGGCTCCCTTGCCGCGGGTGTTTCTGAGCTATCAGCGGCCTCTACGACGGGCGGATCCAACTCTGCGATGATGGCAGCGATGTCCGAATCGTCGACCTCGTCGCTGAGTACGTCACCCAGCGGTGGGTGGTGGAGCGACTCTTCAAGGTCAAACCCTTCTTCGTCACTGAGAAGCTCCATTGACAGCCCAAGTGCCTGCATCTCTTTCAGGAGGACCTGGAAGGACTCAGGAATTCCAGGGTGTATTACGTCCTCACCCTTGACGATGGCTTCATAGGTCTTCTGCCGTCCTACCACGTCGTCAGACTTCACGGTGAGCATTTCCTGGAGGTTGTATGCAAAGCTGTATGCCTCAAGCGCCCATACTTCCATCTCACCAAATCGCTGGCCACCAAACTGAGCCTTACCACCCAACGGCTGCTGAGTAATCAAGGAGTAGGGGCCTGTTGACCTGGCGTGGATCTTGTCCTCAACCAGATGGATGAGCTTCATGATGTAAATGTAGCCAACCGTGACAGGCTGGGCGAATTCCTCGCCGGTCCGCCCGTCACGCAAGGTCATCTTGCCAAGGATGGGAGGGGTCATGGCGTGTTCACGACTCAACCGTTTGGCCTCTTTTTGAATCTCGGAGTATTCCATACCCGACGGGTCTACTCCAGCTTCGTACTTCAGCCAAGTTTCCATGCAGGCAACCCTTGCCTGACCGTGGATGTTCTCATCAAACAGATCGGCGGGCTCGTAACCTTTATCCCGAATCCAGCTGTAGACCGTATCCCAGTCAATCACTGGACTTTCCGGGTCGTGCCAGTTCACACCGCCGGAGGTCTGAATCATCCAAACCCGACCCAACCCATCCTCGATGTCGGCGTCTGTAGCTCCATCGAATACCGGGCTGACTGCCCGGAAGCCCATGAAGTTGGCCACCCATCCAAGATGGGTCTCCAGCACCTGTCCCAGGTTCATGCGGGAAGGTACGCCAATGGGGTTCAGGACTATCTGAGCTGGCGTGCCGTTCTCCAGGTAAGGCATGTCTTCTACCGGCAATACACGGGATACAACTCCCTTGTTGCCGTGACGACCGGCCATCTTGTCGCCGACGGTCAGCTTACGAGTCTGGGCAATCCAGACCCTTACCATGCGGTTCACGCCGGGTGAAAGTTCCTCTTTGTTCTCCCTGTCTGACACTCGAACGTCGATAATCTTCCCGCGCTCCCCGTGGGGTACGCGCATGGACGTGTCTTTCACATCACGAGCCTTCTCACCAAAGATCGCTCTCAGGAGCTTCTCTTCCGCTGTCAGTTCTGTCTCACCCTTTGGTGTGATCTTACCCACCAGGATGTCTCCAGGGCCGACTTCGGCGCCGACTCGGATGACGCCTTCTTCGTCCAGGTCACGGAGGGTCTCTTCACCGATGTTCGGGATGTCTCGAGTGATCTCTTCATCGCCCAGCTTGGTCTGTCGGGCTTCACACTCGTACTTTTCAATATGGATGGAGGTGAACTTGTCGTCCTGAATGAGCGCCTCACCAATGATGATGGCGTCCTCATAGTTGTAGCCTTCCCAGCTCATGAAGGCCACCAGCACGTTGTGCCCCAGAGCAAGAACGCCCTGGTCTGTGGATGATGAGTCCGCAAGGGGGTCACCTACATTGACCTTCTGGCCAACGGTGACTACTGGGCGTTGGTTGACGCAAGTACTCTGGTTACTGCGAAGGAACTTCACCAGGGCGTATCGGGTATCGTTCTTGTCCTTGCCAGTGACAATGACTTCGTTACCGCTCACACCGGTGACGGTTCCTTCCGTCTCGGACAACACCACCTGGCCGCTGTCCAGGGCCACACGTCCCTCCATGCCGGTGCCTACCAGCGGCGCCTCCGGCTTCAGGAGCGGGACTGCCTGCCGTTGCATGTTGGAACCCATCAACGCACGGTTGGCGTCGTCATGCTCCAGGAACGGGATGAGCGAAGTGGAAACGCTGACGATCTGCATCGGCGAGATGTCCATGAGTTCCAGTTCTTCAATTGACTGAATCGTCGGTAGTGAGTTTGTTCGAGTCTCTACCTTGTCGGGAATGAACTGCCCCTTGGCGTCCAGCGGGATGTTCGCCTGGGCGATAACGTGAATCTCTTCATCATCAGCCTGCATGGATAGGATGTCTTCAGGTTTGCCGGTAACAAAGGGACGCAACGCCACCTGCTGAGCAGGCATCGTTTGAAGCTGTTCCCAAATCTTCTTGGTTATCGTTTTGCCAGCTTTGACAAGAGGTTTCCCATCAGTGCCGGGAAGGTCAGCCCACACGGATCGACCCACTAGATCCTGATCGGAGGAGGGCAACTCCCTCAATACTCTTCGGTACGGCGTTTCAATAAAGCCGTACTCATTGATATGTCCGTACGTAGCCAGTGAACCCAGCAGACCAATGTTCGGGCCTTCAGGAGTCTCAATAGGACAGATGCGCCCGTAGTGGGAGTTGTGCACGTCTCGTACTTCGAATCCGGCGCGCTCCCGTGAGAGGCCTCCGGGTCCTAGCGCCGAGAGACGACGCTTGTGTGTCAACTCTGCAAGCGGGTTGGTCTGGTCCATGAACTGGGAGAGTTGTGAGCCACCGAAGAACTCTCTTACAGCAGCAACCACCGGGCGAATGTTCACCAGCGCGGCAGGTGTGACGTTCTCCGGCTCAATGATGGTCATACGTTCTTTAATGACGCGCTCCATGCGTAGGATGCCCACGCGGAGCTGGTTCTGAATCAACTCGCCAACTGCTCGTACACGTCGGCTGCCCAGATGATCGATGTCGTCAGGCTTCCCCTGGCCGTTGCTGATGCGAATCATCTCCTTGATGACCGCTACCAGGTCTTCCTTTGTCAGAGTGCGCACTTCCGTAGGACTAGGGGAACCGAGGCGACGATTGAGCTTGTAGCGTCCAACCTTGCCCAGGTCATAGCGACGTGGGTTGAAAAAGAGGCTATCGAGAAGTGCGTTGGCGTTCTCAACGTTCGCGGGCTCGCCCGGTCGCAATCGGCGATAGAACTCCAGCCGTGCACCGGCCAGGATCTGAGCGCCCTCTTTGTCGTAAGGGTCGCCGGGTCGGACAAGATCCCAGAGCGATGTCAGCTCAGACTCTTTAATGTTGTCCAGCTTGTCGAAGTCCACCGGATCCTTGTCCATCGTCGCAGCGATGTACTGGTGGTCAGGGTTGTTGTCCACATCTTCGAACAGCGTGTTGATCTCGTGATCTCGTACGTAGCCCAACGCTCGCAACAATGTGGTGACGGGAGCTTTACGCTTCCGGTCAACCTTCACGGATAGGAGGTCACGTGCCCCGGTCTCAAACTCCAACCAAGCCCCGCGATAGGGGATGATCTTGGTTGAGCAAACACCTCGGCCAGTGCCGGAGTCCACATCAAGGGTGAAGTAGGCGCCAGGGGATCGAACCAATTGGCTCACTACCACACGCTCTGCACCGTTGATGATGAATGTCCCGTGGGGTGTCATGATCGGGATATCACCAAAGAAGAGCATCTGCTCCTTGATCTCTCCGGTCTCTTTCACCTTGAGCTGTCCGGTGACGTAGAGCGGAGCGGAGTAGGTGATCTCTTTCTCTCGGCACTCCCACATGTTGTACTTGGGTTCCCTGAACGCATGATCAAGAAAGCTCAAATCAAAACGATTCCCTGTGAAGTCATCAATCGGTGAGACTTCTTGTAGGAGATCTTGGATGCCTTCTGTTTTGAACCAATCGAAAGATTCCAACTGGATCTGAATCAGGTTTGGGACATCAACGACTTTGGGTATGCTGGCGTAGGTCTTTGAAGGGATGATGGGGACGTTGTTGCGGGACGAGACGGCTAGGGTCATATAGCTTACGCTCCTTCACAGCGAGTCCTTTGACGTGACCATTGAGGCATGGGTTCTACGGAAGACAGACCTTGAGGACGGTGGTGCATTCCCGGTGAAGATGAGTGTTTACTGAGGACATAACTCTACGAATAGGTAACTATACGGAGATTCCCCTGGACTGTCAAGGGATTTTCTGATTAATTGCTATAATAGGGTTTACATTTGAAATGCCCGATGCTAGAATCGCGTCCGAATAAGCTAGTCTGAATCGATGGTTCAACCAGCTTCAAATGAGTCCCTGTGACACCACGATGGGGTAAACGGCAGTCTCAATGCCGGTCCGTCAGTCGCTGGGAGGTAGATACGTGAGCGTTCGAGTTATCGGCGGTGAAGCCAAAGGTAGATTATTGAAGTCCCCCACAGGACAGAAGACTCGTGCTACGTCCAATTTAGTTCGCTCCGCAATCTTCTCCATGCTTGAACCATACCTTGACGCCGCCAGAGTGCTGGATCTGTTTTCCGGCACAGGTGCGTTGGGCGTTGAAGCGCTGAGCCGCGGTGCGGAGTGGGTTGATTTCTTTGAGAGTGACGCCCGGCAATGCTCCGCTATCAAGGAAAATCTAAAATCCCTGGATTATGACTCCTTTGGGGCAGTGCACCGGGCTCCGGCTGAGCGTGCTAAATCGATGTTGGACGGGTCATACGATGTCATCCTGATGGACCCGCCCTACTCCTACGATAAATTGGAAACGCTTTTGGTGGAAATAGGTGAGTCCTCGCTTTCCCATTCAGGGAGCGTGATTGCTGTTGAACACTCCCGAAGGCAGGACCTTCCCGCTGAGGCGGACGGCCTTAGACTCATCAAACAACACAGATACGGAGAGACAATGGTAACGGTTTACCAACAGGGGGGTGAGTAATGGCCACTGCCCTATACCCCGGGACATTTGACCCCATCACCAACGGGCATTTAGATGTGGTGAAACGCGCCGCACAGCTCTTCGATAAAGTCGTGATGGCTGTGTATGCAGGCTCTTTGAAGTCAGTGATGTTCTCCACGGAGGAGCGAGTAGCGTTGTGCAAAGAAGCATTGGCCGCTACCCCTAACGCAGAGACCGTTGAGTTCTCCGGGCTTGTGGTCTCCTTTGCAGAGACCATCGGCGCGGACGTGATGTTGCGCGGCCTTAGGGCAGGCGCCGACTTTGAAAACGAGTTTGATATGGCTTTAATGAACAAGAAGCTGGCACCCCAAATAGAGACCGTCTTCTTGATGACCGCAATGGAATGGCAGTTCTTGAGTTCGTCCCGGATTAAAGAGGTAGCCGCGCTTGGCGCTGATGTAACTGGCCTCGTACCGCCGCACGTAGTCAAAGCCCTTCAGGCCAAGCTGCACTAAATGTGACCCCCCTGGGTCAGTAGATAAAAGGAGGCATGATGGATCTGTTGAATTTGGTAGACAAATTGGAAACCCTGGCCACTACAAGCGGGAAGGTTCCCGGCACCCGCAAGATCCTGGTTGACCAGGAGAAGGCTCTGGAACTGGTTGACCAGATGCGCCTTGGGATTCCCAAGGACATCCAGGAGGCCGAGGAGGTGATGGCGCGACGTGAGGCCATCATCAACCAGTCACTGCTGGATGCACGACGCATCAAGAGTTCAGCAGAAGACGAAGGCCGGACCAAGGTGAACGAGAGCGAGATCGTCGCCGAAGCTCAGGCTCAGGCAGATGAGATGCTTGCAGAGGCCAAACAGCGTGCGGACGCTCTGGTGCAGGACGCCCAGAAGAAGGCGCACCAGACAATGCAAGAAGCTCAGAGCTTTGCTGACAACCGCGTAGAAGAGGCCAACCGTTACTCGCAGGAGACGCTCTACAACCTGGAACAGCACCTTTCCATCGTGCTGAACAGCGTCCGGCGAGGCCTGGATAGCCTGGAAGACCAACCTCTCGTTTCTCAAGAAGCACAAACAGCATAAATACCAGAGGGACTGTCCATTTGGTGATGGCCCCTCTGGATGTATCTACTAGTGAGAGCCCTGACATCGACGGCGCGATGGGAGGGCTAGTTTGACGTGTGCCCAAAGTGCTGTGACGTACTACGGTTGACAAACCCGGCACTTCCTGTAGGATGAGTTAGCTATGGGTAACATAATGCACTACCAGTTGACAGAGAAATTTTATTACTTTACCGGCATATTTACCGGCAGGGGTGGCATTGCGTAGACCCTAGAGACCCAAGAGTTTTGACGCTGAACCCCCGCCGAGAATTGGACGAGGGTTTTTTTATTGGGCTTTGGGCCAGATGCACAAACTCCCCGAACAATGAGGATGTGAGGTTATGGAAAAAACAACAGTACAGGACGTGAACGTCGTGAGCACATCGGCCCTGGTCAGCCCCAACAGTCTTGCAGAGGAATCTCCTATCACACCGGAGATAGCTGAACACGTGGTGCATGGTCGCGGTCAGGTCAAAGCCATCATGGACGGTACGGACCCAAGGTTGCTCATGATTGTTGGCCCGTGCTCCATCCATGATGAGGCTGCGGCGCTGGAATACGCTGAACGATTAGTAGCACTTTCCGCCAAGGTGAGTGACCGAATCATGGTGGTCATGCGTGTGTACTTTGAGAAGCCTCGCACCACTGTTGGGTGGAAGGGTTTCGTCTATGACCCTAACCTCGACGACACATTCGATATTGGGTCAGGGCTTTCACGAGCACGGGCATTGCTCACCAAACTTGGAGATATCGGCGTCTACGCAGCCACGGAGTTCCTTGACCCCATCGTGCCGCAGTATCTTGCCGACCTGGTGACATGGGCAGCCATAGGCGCACGTACTATCGAGAGCCAGACACATCGCCAGATGGCCAGCGGCCTGAGCATGCCCGTTGGATTCAAGAACAGCACGGACGGTGCCGTCCAACCTGCCGTCGACGCAATGGTGTCAGCGCGATCGCCTCATGCCTTCCTCGGCATCGATCACGCCGGGCAGACCTGCATCGTGCAGACAAAGGGAAACCCCTTGGGACACCTGGTTCTCCGTGGCGGCAACACTGGCTCCAACTTCAGTGCTGAGGCTATCGCATTGGCTTCTGCTCGTTTGGAAAAGGCCGAGGCCAGGCCACAAATCCTTGTGGATTGCAGCCACGGAAACTCGGACAAAGACTATGCCAAGCAGGCCATCGCCTTCCGAGATGCGGTGGAGCAGCGTGCAGCAGGTACAAAGAACATGATCGGATGCATGATGGAGAGCCACCTGAACCCCGGTAAACAGGCGCTCAGCGGTGATACTTCCAAGCTGGAGTACGGCGTTTCCATCACCGATGCGTGCATCGGTTGGGACGAGACGGACTCGCTGCTGACCTGGGCCTATGACACCATGTGCAAGTAGGCTCGCCTTCCGCCCGGGCTTTAGCCCCAGCACATGCCAATCCAGGGCTATGCCCTGGTATACTGATGCCGTAAATCACAGGTGGGGGACGGCATGACAGATACAGCATCCGATGTTCAGCAGGGGAAACTGCCGGTTGAAGAGACACCACTTCTGGTGCTCCTTGATGGCCACGCCATGGTCCACCGGGCCTTCCACGCTATCCAAAACCCCCTCACCCTCAGACGAACGGGCGAAGAAATCAGAGGCGTATACGGGTTCACGCAAATGCTCCTCAAGGCCATTGATACGCTGAAGCCCACCCACTTGATTCTGACCTTCGACATGCCAGGGCCGACGTTTCGGCACGACATGTTCGACGAGTACAAGGCCCAACGACCAAGCATGTCCGACGAGCTGAGAGGCCAGTTCCCACACATCCGTCGACTGCTCGAGGCGTTCCACGTCCCTATCTTTGAGCTGTCGAAGTATGAAGCTGACGACCTGCTCGGCACGCTGTCGGCGCATGCTCGCGACAAAGACGTGGATACCGTCATCATCACGGGAGACACAGACACGCTACAGCTCGTCGGGCCCCACGTGCGCGTCTTGTTACAGTACTCGACACAGAAGCAGACTCTGTATGGTGAGCCAGAGGTCGGTGAGCGTTACGGCGGATTGACTCCTGACCAGGTCATCGACCTGAAGGCGCTGTGTGGCGATACGTCCGACAATATTCCCGGCATCCCGAGCGTTGGGCCCAAGACAGCCATCAAACTCCTTCTTCAGTACGATAGCGTCCAGGGTATCTATGACCACCTGGACGAGCTACCCGCCAAGCAACAAGCTCTCTTTGAGGAACATCGTGAACGGGTATTCCAGGGCCTGACGCTGGTGACAATCGTGCGCGACGCGCCGGTAGAGTTAAGCATGGACGACTGCAAGTGGGGACAGTACGACCGCGCCGAGGTGGTGGAGGTGCTCAAAGATCTGGAGTTCTTCAGCACCATCAGCAAGATACCTCAGGGTGCCAACGATAGCGCTGGGGAAGACTCACCGCTCCAGCCGAGCTTGATGCCCGCCCCTGTAGGCGACGCAGTGGACACCGACTACAAGACCGTGACTGATGCCAAGTCGTTGGATGCGATGGTCAAAGAGCTTGCAGCTTCAAAGGGCTTTGCCTTTGATACGGAGACCATGCCGATAGGTGAGGATGTGAAGGGCGTTCAGCCCATGCGCTCCGGCCTCGTCGGTCTGTCATTCTCAACGGAGAAGGGCAAGGCATGGTATGTGCCCGTCGGCCACGCGGAGGGGACGCAGTTGACCTGGGATCAGGTATTGGAAAAGCTCCGGCCAGTGCTGGAAGACCCTAACGTCCCCAAGGCCGCACATAATGCCAACTATGACCTCACGATGCTGGGCACGAACGGTGTGACCATTCAGGGCTTCGCCTTCGATACCATGCTTGCCGCCCACCTGCTCGGCCACAAGGCCATCGGGCTGAAGAACATGTCGCTCGACTTGCTGGGTATCGAGACGACGCCCATCGCCGACCTCATCGGCACGGGTCGCAAGATGACCACCATGGATCAGGTGTCGATCGAACTGGTTTCGCCCTACGCCAGCGCGGACGCCGATATGACGTTCAGACTTTGGGGCATGCTAGAAGAGCGCCTGAAGACCGAAGGCCTGTTGGAACTCTTCACCAAGGTGGAAGTGCTTCTGACGCCCATCATCGTGCAGATGCAGATTACCGGCATCGCGCTGGATGTAGGCCTCATGGAAACGATGGCGGTCTCCCTGGGCGAGCGGATAGGTACACTTGAGCAGGACTCATACGATTCCCTTGGTCACACCTTCAACCTCGCCTCTCCCAAGCAGCTTGGAGAGGTGCTGTTCGATGAGTTGAAGCTGGGTGAGATGGCAGGAATCGGTAAGCCGAAGAAGACGAAGACGGGCGGTTACTCAACCGATGCCTCTGCCCTGGAATCCCTGAGCGGTGCACACCCGCTGGTTGATATGGTGTTGGAGTACCGACAGCTCAGCAAGCTCAAATCGACGTACGTGGACGCGCTGCCTTCGCTGGTGAACCCACGGACGGGGAAGCTGCACACGACATACAACCAGGCGGGTTCGGTGACTGGTCGATTCTCGTCCAACGACCCCAACCTCCAGAACATCCCGATACGTACAGACCTTGGCAGGCAGATACGCGTGGCCTTCCATCCGGGCGAGGAGGGCTGGCTACTCCTGGCTGCCGACTACTCGCAGATCGAACTTCGGGTGCTGGCCCACCTGTCGGAAGACCCAGGCTTGCTGGAAGCCTTCCGCAGCGATCAGGACATCCATGCGGCCACGGCAGCGCAGGTCTACGGTGTTGAGCTTGACCAGGTAACGCCAGACATGCGTCGCATCGCCAAGGTGTTGAACTTCGGCATCATCTACGGACTCAGCGCCTTCGGCATCGCCCAACAGACGGAGCTGTCCATGGAAGAGGGGCGCGACTTTATTGAGAGCTACCTGGGCCGCTATCCCAAAGTGAAGGACTACATAGAGAACACCAAGCAGATGGCTCGAGACCAGGGCTACGTGCAGACGCTGCTGGGACGCAGGCGCTATACGCCGGAGATCACCTCAAGCAACCCGCAGATACGACAGGCCACGGAGCGCGAAGCCATCAACATGCCCGTGCAGGGAACTGCGGCTGAAGCCTTGAAACTGGCGATGCTGGGCATTGACCGTCGCATGACCGAGGAGGGTTTCAAGAGCCACCTGCTCCTGCAAGTGCACGACGAGCTTATCTTCGAGACACCGCCCGACGAGATTGAGGATTTGAAGTCGCTGCTGCTGGACGTCATGCCCCGCGCCATGGAGCTTGCACCTACGCCGGTGGAGTTCGCGGTGCCGTTGAAGGTGGCCACCAAGGCCGGCTCCAATTGGGGCGAGTTGGAGTAGGTGTCTGGCTAACTCTTCAGCAGTGCCTTCAGCACCAAACACGGCCAGAAGAACTGTAGCGGCCCATCAGATTCAATGCCGAACGCCTCTGTGACGAGGGCCGTTGCGTTTACATAATCAGCGCGCATCTTGTCTACAACGTCGACTGGAGTCGCGGAGCGCTTCACCCAATCGTCGAAATCCAACGGTATCTTCATCAGCACAGTCTCTTCAACAGTGAAGCCGTTGACCGTGAGAAGGTCACTCCACTGTTGGACTGATAGGTCTCGACTGTGACTTGGGTCGCGGCGAAGTTCGATGTCGTTCATCCACATTGCTGCCTCAGGCTCCTCTGGCGTCACGGTATCGACAAGAATGACCGTGCCTCCCGGTTCCACGACGCGCGCCCACTCGCTCACGCCTACCGTCACATCACTGAAGTGGTGGGCGGCCAGCCTGCACGTCAACAGCCCAACGGAGTCATTGGCGAAAGGCAGCGACTCTGCGGACACTAGCGCGGGAGCGACGTTGGTCAGCCCTCGCGATGCAGCGTTTTGCATTGCGTGTTGGAGCATGGGCAACGCCAGGTCGGTGGAAAGCACGGTTGATCCGAAGGGTGAAACGGCAAACGCGGTGAAGCCTGCCCCGGAGCCGATGTCCACGGCAATGTTTGTCTCCACATCGCTGGCCATCGCAACGATGGCATCCAGGTCAGCACCCGCATTGAATACGTGACTTTGGGAATAGCCCAGGGCTTGCGCACTGAATTGCTGCTGGGACAACTTGGTTACGTCTCGTTCAGTCATCAGGGTAGGTCGTTGTTGGCCCAGGCGGTGATGAGGTGGTAGGCAATGGCGATAGAACCAGGGAGTGCCAGCCTCTCGTTGGTGCCTGCCAACCCGCTGATGACGTCTTTGCGAGTGAACCACTGCACGTCGGCCATTTCGCCTTCGTCCATGGTTATATCCGATGTTGCGGCATCGGCATGACAGCCAATCATCAGCGTCGATGGGAACGGCCACGGCTGCGAGGAGTGGTAGCGCACGTTGCGCACCTGGATACCCGCCTCTTCCATG
The DNA here is from genome assembly GCA_029936935.1 of Dehalococcoidia bacterium. Taxonomy (GTDB): domain Bacteria; phylum Chloroflexota; class Dehalococcoidia; order Lucifugimonadales; family UBA1127; genus UBA1127. Next base: position 56,532 of record JAPYRQ010000002.1, read on the forward strand.
ATCTCTCGTTGCACCGCTTCCTCTATCGACTCGCCCTGATCCATGAACCCGGCCAGTACGGAGTAACGGTTCATGGCGGCAAGTCTGCCCTTGGACTGTCCTAGCAGCAAGCGATCGCCGTCTGACACAGCAGTGATGATGACCGGATCGGTTCGAGGGAAGTGCTGCGTGTTGCAGTTGGCGCATCGCCGCACATGCCCACCCTTCTTCATCTCCGTTGGGTGGCCGCACACAGAGCAGAATCCGTGCTTGTTGTGCCAGTTTATCTGCGCACGTGCCTGCGCCACGATGCCGGAATCGGTAGCACTGACGAGGCTTGTGACCCCTCGAGTGTCCTCAAATGCCCAATCGCCGCTGTCTTTCAGGGATTTGGTTGCGCTTTCGTTGTTGGTGATATCCACCGTGAAATGGGCTATGCCATCTCGCAGACCCAGAAACACCCCTTCCACTTCTATGCCGAGTCGCTCGATGTCGCTTCCATCAATCCAACCCAGCTGTTGCTCGGCGCCCTCGGTAATCATGACCGTGTTTTCCCAGAGGGGAAGGAACTTGCTGGTGGCGGCCTTGGCGCTGGCGCTGAGCCATGCTTCATCGCGACGTTCGTGGTCGCCACGATCAAGGGGGTTTCCGGCATAGATGTGAGTCATACGTGAAAGGTCGTTGCTCATACTTCTTCCAATGACAATTATTGTCTTTTGTGGGGAACAAAATGCCTGACTACCAAATGTGGCGATGGACCTGTCCGGGCTAAGGGGTTAGTCAGCCCGCCTGTTGAGGATGACGTCAGTGTTCACAACGTGCTCCGGTACCTCGCCGCGTCCGAAGGCAATAATCTGGGATAGCCAACGCCAGGTTGGCTGCACGCCCGGAATTGCTGTGACTGGCGTTGTGAGGCTTCATCATGACACGCTCCGGGTCCAGGTCACGTAGGGGGCTGTCAGCAGGTAGCGGCTCCAGATAGAAGGTGTCCATCGCGGCGCCGGCAACCCATTCTTCTTTCAGGGCTTTGTGCAGGGCTGCTTCGTCCACCAGTTCGCCTCTAGCCAGATTCAGGAAGTAGGCGGAGGGTTTCATCGCCTTGAACTGGGCCTCGCCAATCATCATGTGTGTCTCTTCGTTGGCTACGGCGTGGAGTGTGACGATGTCTGAGTCTGCAAGCAGCGTATCAAGGTCTGTCATGGTGACACCGACTTTGTTCGCCGTCTCTTGGGTGACATAAGGGTCGTACGCCAGGAGTTCAACGTCCCAGCCAGCCAATCTCTCAGCTACGCCCCTGCCGATGCGGCCCAACCCAACGATGCCTACGGCCTTACCGAAGAGGTAGCCGCCGCGAACGACGCTACCGCCCCATTCGCCAGCGCACAGGTTTTTTCCTTGTGCTTTGTCTGTTTGACGAGGTTGAGCATCTGGCCGACGGTTACTTCGGCGACAGATAGGAAGTTCTCAGGAGTCGGGCTGTTGGCCACCATAACCCCGACATCTGTAGCGGATTCCTTATCGATCTTGTCAGTCCCGATGAACGGGACAATGAGGAGCTTCAGCTTGGTAGCCTGCTCCATTACTTCTCTAGTGATGAGGTCCTGACCCACCAAGATCGCATCTGCGTCCTTGATCAATTCCATAAGCTCACCCTGGGTAAAGGGAGCTCTGGAAAGCGAACCGGGGTCTCTACCCACCACCAACTCGTGCCCAGCTTCCTTAATACGATCCAGCGCCTCAAGGTTGCTGGGCCGAGTTGCAACGACTTTCATATGCCTGTTTCTCCGAAGATTAAGGGTTTATGCACCGATGATGTTCAGCAATGCCTGACGGCCTTCCACCTGTACCGCGTGGAGGGCTCTCTTAATGGCGGCTGGTACCTCTGCAGGATCGTCTACCCGCTCACCGTAGCCGCCGGATGCCTGGCAGATCATCTCGTAGTTGAAGGCCTGGTTCAGCGTGGTGATTGCCCACGTGTCGGTCTTGGCTGCATAGCCGTTCGGGTTCATGTTCTTGGCAGAACTCTTGACGGCGTTCCAGATGCCGTTGTTCCAAACGATGAACAGGACAGGAATGCCCTGGGCCTCTGAAACGATGTGAGCGGCGGTTCCGGAACCAAAGATGTAGGAGCCGTCGCCTGTGGTGCAGATGACTGTCTTGTCCGGTGCTGCGAGCTTGGCACCAAGGGCTGCGCCCAGGGCCCAGCCAAGGCTGCCTGCTGGCGGGATGCCGAACGTACTACCGGGAGCAGTGAATGCTACCTGGCTCATATCTACACCCAGCTCGGAGAGCAGGATAGTGTCGTCGCCCAGGTGCTTGGCCAACTCTCGGCTGAAATAGGCCTTGTTGATGGGGGTTTGGCCAACGCCTGCATCCGCCCTGGCGTCAATGGCGTCAAGTCGCTTGGTGCGGGCTTCGCCATACTTCGCTGCGCGTTCTGCAACTAACTTTGCGTCTACGCCAATCTTCTTGACCGCTTCTGTCAGTGCCTTCAATGCATGCTTGGGAGAACCGGCGAGGGTCAGGTCAGACCGATACCCTCGAATGGGGTACTTGCTGAACAACGGGTCTTCGCCCATCGAGATAATCGTAGCCTCTTCCTTGGGGCTGGTGCGCTTGGGTGTCCAGGGAACGTCTACTTCCAGCACAACTATGGCATCAGCTTCCGGTACCGCACTGGCAACGTCGCCGCCAGCGTGGAGGGGGTTGTTCTGTGGGAAGTTCACAAACGCCATGCCGGCCTCATAGACGGGCATACCCAAAGCCTCTGCCAGGTCTACCAATGGCTGAACAGCCTCCGGGTCTCGCCCGGAGGCACGAGTGATCAAAATCGGGTTCTTGGCTGCGACCAGGACTTTGGCAGCCTCATTGATGAGTTCCGGGGAAGGCATGCGGTCCGTTGCGGGCGCCATGCGCGGAGTTTCGCTGTAGGTGAACTCTTCAATCTTCTTGCCTAACACTTCGCGGGGGAGTGTCAGGTAGACAGGGCCGGCGGGTTCTGACTGGGTGATGGCGAGGGCACGGTCAACAACACCTTCCAGGTCTGCATCAGGTCGGAGTTCATAGTCCCATTTGACCCACTCTCGGACCATTGAGCCCTGGTCAAAGGACTCCTGGGCCCAGTGGATGTTGCCATCGCGGGAACCACTCTCATCGCCCTCTGTGAGGGGGGTGCGTCCGGCGGTGAACAGCATGGGTGTATTGGCACGTGCAGCGTTGATGATGCCGCCTGTTGCGTTTGCTGTCCCTGGGAGCGTGTGGACCATCACCACCTGGGGTTTACCGGTCACCATTGTGTAGCCGTGGGACATGGCAACAGCTGTAACTTCATGGGGTACGGGAATGGGCTTGGGGAGCATCTGCTCCTGGTTGAACCTCTTGGCGTAAGCCTCCAGAATTGGCGCGAAGTCGGTTCCGCCATTGCCAAAGAAGTATTCCACTCCCCTAGCTGCCAGAAGCTCTAAATACGCTTCTGCTACTGTATCCACTTCAACTTTGCGAGCCATTGAAATGCCTCCTGAGCATAGTTTAAGTAACGTAGGTGCGTTAGTGCGCGTATGCTACCGTTGCCCCCAAAGGCTGTCAACCGCGAAGGGCTTAAAGGCCGTCTGCGGGGCCGTTTGGCCCTTGACTATACTTTCCAGCGGCGTAAGCTATGGGAAAAGGGACTACGGGGGGTACCTCTAGTTCCTTTTGTTTATGAGTGTTTCATTATGGCTGGCGATTTCCATGGGGGAGAACGTAGGCATAGGAGGAAGTAGCTATGGTTCTGGATACTAAGAAGCCCCAGGGTGCTCACAACGCAGCACGGTACAAGGAAAGTTTGCGCGATGGTCGCGAGGTCTGGCTTGATGGCGAGATTGTGAAGGACGTTACAACACATCCTGCTTTTTCAACCACAATCGATGAACTTGCACGGATATATGAACTTCAGCACACGGACGAATACAGGGATCAGATGACCTTTGTATCAGAAAGCGGCGTGCGCTGCAGTATCTCTTATCTGCTGCCCCGCAGTCTTGATGATCTCAAGAAGAAGCGGCGCAACAGTGAAATCTGGAACCAGCAAGCCTGGGGTCAGTTTGGGCGAGGCCCGGACCTGCTTCCCCAGTTTGTTTTGGGTATGTACAACAACAGGGAAGCCCTGAGCGCGGTGAAGAACCCGCACTGTGACTTTGGCGAGAATATTGTGAACTACCACACCTATTGCCAGGAGAACGACATCTTCCTGACCCACGCTCTTGGCGATCCTCAGGTAGACCGCAGCCAGCAGCCCCAGAACGAGACCCGACAGATCAAGGAAGAAGAACTGTCACTCCACGTGGTGGAAGAGACGAACGAGGGCATCATCGTTTCCGGTGCCAAGCAGCTCTCTTCAGCCGCTCACTTGAGCAATGATACCTACGTATCACTGTCCGCCACCTTTGTGCGACGGGCAGACCCACGGTTCATTCAGGCATTCTCCATTCCTTCAAACACCAAAGGCCTGAAGATCATCTGCCGAGAGCCTGTCTCCCAGTACCCCGGCACATGGGGACACCCATTCGCCACAAAGTACGACGAACAGGACTCCATGCTCTTCTTCGATAACTGCTTGGTTCCCTGGGACAGGGTCTTCATGCTGTATGACGCTTCTTCAATGGTTCAGCGTCTAGCAGGCGGAGCCAACTTCCAGGGCTGGAGCAACTACATCCGCATCCACGAACGGATGAAGACAATGACCGCAGTGGCAACAATGATTGCTGAGGCCATTGGTGTGAGCGAGTTCCGTGAAGTGGCAGCCAAGCTCGGTGAGATGATCATGTTCACAGAGATCTGGCGCCATGCCATCAACGGCCTGGAGCAGTCTGCCTATATGACACAGGGCGGGCTCATGTCCGTTGGCCGTGGCACGGGCATGAACATGTTCTTCGCTCAGTTCTCCGCGCGAATGGTGGAGCTACTTCGACAGATCGGCGGCTCCGGCGTGGTGATGCAGCCCAGCGAGAAGGACCTGGCCAACTCAGACCTTCGGCCCTTCTTGGACAAGTACATGCGCGGCAAGGACGTCACCGTAGAGTACAAGTCACGGTTGTATCGCTTGGCCCATGACCTGTCCGCTTCATCCTTTGCCATGCGGCAGGAAATCTACGAGTACTGGCACGGCGGTGACCCGAACCGGAACCGCGTCAACCTGTATCGTGGTCATGACCAGAGTGAGATCACAGATCGCATCAAGGACATGATTTCTGAGCCTCTACCTTACACTGGCTAGAATTCTTTCGAACCTATAAAAAGAAGCCCTCCCAATCGGGAGGGCTTCTTTTTATTTACGCTTCATCATTCTTTCGATTCAGCAAGAAACTCCTGTACGTCCCGGAACGCGGCTACCAATCCATCGTGGGTTAGTCGACCTGTGTACGTGTTGTGAGGGCTGGGGTGATACGAGCCGAAGAGGGTGGGGAAGCCCGGGCCAAGGTCGTACCGAACTCGGTGTCCGAACACGACGCCTTTCGGCCTGACCAGTCCCTGCTCCTTGGCTACACGCAAATAGCTGTCAAAACCCAGCTTGCCCAGGGCCAGGATGGCTTTCACGTTGGGCATGAGGCCTAACTCTTCGATGAGGTAGAGGCGACATCGCGCCTGCTCTTCAACCGTGGGTTTATTTTCGGGCGGCGCGCACCTGACAGCGGACGTGATGCACGCGTTGATCATCTCCAGACCATCGCCACGGTGCTGGGAGGTGGGCTGGGTGACGAACCCCGCTTCGTGCAGCGCGCTTGCCAAAAAGTCTGCCGAAGGGTCTCCGGTGAACATGCGGCCTGTGCGGTTTCCCCCGTGGGCGGCTGGAGCCAGCCCGATAATGCAGACCTCTGCGTCCGGGCTTCCGAAGGTTGGGACGGGCTTGGCCCAGTAATCCCAGTCCATGTATCGCTTCACTTTGACCTCACCGGACCGCTCACGGTGCTCAACCAACCGTGGGCAGGCGCGGCAGGTAATAACCTGCTCCATAAGGACGTCCATTGCTTCTGACATACTGCTCTTTCGTTAACGGAGTGCCGTTAAGTGTCTTCGCGTTCAAGTACCGTACAGGTGAGGGTAGCGCTGACCCCTGGGATGGAACGGATGTTGCCTCGCAATGCGGACGTCAGTTCCTCCGAGGTGTCCGCCTGGAGATCAACGATGAAATCGAAGGGCCCAAGCACCTCGTAAACCACCGTTCCGCTCATGGCTCGTAACCGTGCCGCAATTGCTTCTGTCTCAGAAGGTTCTGCGGTAATCATGATAAAGGCCTTTGCCATTGCCTTCCTCCTGGTAGGAATGAGTAGATGGTGTGGGGCTTTGGCCACAGTGTACAACACCTAACTTGGCTTTAAGACTGGATACAGCTATACTGTGGCCACTATGCCAATATATGAATTTCGATGCGGTAGCTGTAATTCCAAGGTTGCGATCTTCTTCAAGTCAATGACTACGGATGCGACCGGCACGTGCGAGCACTGCGGTAGCACCGACCTCCGGAGGTTGTTCTCAGCCTTTCGAGTGATGAAGCCAGCCTTCAACGTGAACAACCTGAACAAACAGGAACTCCTGGACGGGGTGAACTACACCGATCCCAGGTCAATGGCCAACTTCTTCAACAAGATGCAGGACACCTTCCAGGATGAGCCGAATGAGCACATGACTGAGATGGTCTCTCGCTTGGAGAAGGGTGAAGCCGTGGAAAAGGCCATGGACCTGGATATGGGTTCCAACCAAAAGGGTGGCGATAGCCATGCTGGGCACAACCATGGCCCGGTAGGACCTGCGCCGGGCGGCGACTAATCCAAGCAATCTCTTGAACGTTTAGAAAGGCCTGCTACTCAGCAGGCCTTTCTTTTTGCCTAAGCTTCTTTGTTATAAGAACCCAAAGAGAAGAGCCCCGCTCCGCAGATGCGAAACGGGGCTCTTCTTATTTCCAGTTAGCTGGAAGTGACGTGCCGCTTACTTAGCCTTGATCCTTGAGAACTGAGGGAATACCTTCAGCGGGTTGTCGTGGACGATTGCGATCTTATCCGCTTCAGACAACGCTGGGTTGGCATCGATGATCGGGAGAAGGTCGTCGGATGTCCGGCCGAGGTTCAACTGAGACGGGTGATCCTCTGCCTGACGGATTGCTCCGCCGGAACCGGGGGCCTCTGTGCCCAAAGCGGTCTGGGCTACGCCCCACTGCTTGATGGACAGAGCCAAATAGTCAATGTCATACAGGCAGGTGTCGAACCAAAGGTTCTCGCCCTGGTAGTTGCCCTTGTGGTTGGAACTGGAGACGAACCGGTCAAGCGCGCCACCGCCGTGGGCGATGCAGATGCGCAGCTTGGGGAACTTCTCAAACAGGTCGCTGTAGGCCAGGATTCGTGTGGCCAAGAAGGTCTCAACTACGAAGCCGACCTGGTAGTTGCCAGGGATGTGGGCGATGCGTGGATCCAGGCAGTTGGTGCCGTGGATGAACACCGGCACGTCGTTCGCCTGGCACACTTCATAGACGGGATGCCAGTAGGCCTCGTTCATGCCCGGAGAGTTGTGGCGGCCATCCGGATCCGGGCTCAAGTACGTGCCAACGAAGCCACGCTCCTTGATGTTGAACTCAAACTCAGGTACACAGTTGCTGAGGTCAGGTGCCTCTGCAATCTGTGGGAGCATGGTTGTGGACAGGAACCTGTCCGGGAAGTTCTCTGTCTGGTGATTGATGGTGTCGTTGGTGAACTCGCACCAGCGCTGTAGAAGATGCCGTGGCATCCAACCCATCATACGGAACGGGCGAGGTCCGAGGACCTGCACGTCAATGTTGCGATCGGTCATCCAATCAACGTGTCGCTGGTTGGCTCCCTTCATCGCTTCATCACTGAGCGTGCCGCCGTCTGCACGGATGCCGCTCTTGCCATCGCCGATGCGATAGGGGCTCTGGCCTACGTGGCCGGAAGCGAAGCCCATATCAATCCAGCTATTTACTACGGGCGGGCCAGAAACGTGACCATGGACATCTAGGACTTGAGTTCCTTTAAACATGTGTCTCCTCCTCATTTACCTACAAGATAAGCAATATCTCGCGGTACCTTACTACCTAAAGAATTAATTGTCCAACACTGCAATAAAATCGCACTCGAACAATGCATTGTCCGGGACGAAAGCCTCAGACACGCTGCGGGCCGGTCGGGTGGCTTCGTCCGGGAAGGCGTTAAGCCATGCAGCGTTGACCTGCTCTCGAAGTGCGCCCTCAGCGATTCCCACTTTGATGCGAGCAATGTTCTCGGGCTTCCCGCCCGCGAGCGCTACGATGTCCTTGATGTTCTGTAAGGCAAGGGCAATCCGCTCCTGCGGGTCTTCCGGGACGTTCCTGGTATCACGCTCTCTTCCCATGACCGTGGAGGAGAAGAGCAGGTTGCCCTTCTTCACTGCCAGGGGGATGGGTGCGTTGTGGGAGACGCCGGGAATCTCATAGATTGTTCGATTTTCCCCGCCAAGCACGGCAATGTACTCCAGGTTGAACGCAGTCTTTCCGTTCATGGGCACCTGGTACGTGTGACGTGCGGGGCGGTCATCGTCTTCCGGAAAGGTCTCACGAATCTTGCCGTTCAACGCCTTGCGGACATCGGCATCCCTGATGAACGTGTTCATGTGGGCAACGTCGTCCATAGTGCCGCCCGCCAGGGCCAGCAAATCCTGAGTGTTCTTGAAGGTTAGGGTGATCTGCTCCTCCGGGTCCTCCGGGGCGTTGCCGGTCTCTCTGGGCTGGATTGTTGCGGAGAAAAGCAGATTGCCCATCTGCATGCCTAGCGGGATTGGTGCGGTGTGGGAGACGCCTTCAATCTCGTAAATCTTGCGCTTTCCAGAGTTGGCACCCACGTCCGCAATCATGTAGCACTCTACAATCGCGCCAGGTGGTGTGGAGCCCTGCTCCGAGTGACGAGCGGGCCTGTTATTGGCGTCGGGCCAGTGCTTGATGGTCACTTCATTGACGTGGTCACGATGGACGTTGTCGCTCAGCACGACAGAGATATGGGCGATGGAATCTTTATTGCCACCGGCCATCTCCGCCAACGTGATCATGTGTTGGAAGGCAAGCTCCATCTGCCTGCCGGGGTCATCCGGAATGCTGCCGTCAGCCTCTTTACCCATGACGCCCGAGGTAAACAGTAAGTCTCCTCGCTGAACCGCCAGGGGCACCGGTGCTGTTGAGGCGACTCCGGCTATCGTAAACGTCTTTATCGTTGCCAATTCATGCTCCTTGTTAGACCTTCTCCTTGGATGACCGTCAGGCAACTCAGGTGCAGGATGAATCCTGCCTAGCTCCAGTTGGGGGTGGCCTTCATCCAATCGGCATACTCGAGGATGGCATCATTAAGCGCGTACTTCGGCCCGTAACCTGTGTCCGCGGCGATACGAGAGATGTCTGAGTACGGGCTCTTCCGTGCGTTGGGGCTTTTGCCAGCCTGCAGTTCAAAGTTCGCGCCGGGGACTGCCTTGCCAACCGCTTCAGCAAGGTCGCCCAGCTTGGTCGGCTTGCCGCTACTGATGTTGTAGACAGGGTGGTTCAGCTTGTCGGCCATGACCAGCAACTGAATACCCTTGGATACGTCCTTCACGTACGTCCAGTCGCCCTCGTCCTCTGAGAACGGAGTGCCTGCCGGGCCGTATACCGGTGCCTCGCCTGTAACGGCTGCCTTGACCAATCGACTGGGCAGGTTGAAACCGCTGTAGTACAGAGGCCCAAAGATGTTGCCAATGCGCATGAACACGGTGTCGAGACCTGTCTGGCTGCCATAGAAACCGCCCAGAATCTCAAAGGTCTTCTTGTAGGCTTCAGTGGAGTTGACCGATGCCATTGGAAGGGTGATGTCCTCAGTGAAGGGGCCCTCTTTGATACCGGCATACACCGAGACCGAGCTTGCAATCGCCACGCGCTCAAGGCCCGCGAGTCGCGCGCTTTCCAGGACGTTGACCAGCCCTTCTGTGTTGGTTTTCAGCTCATCTCCGGGTCCCATAACGCCGAGGCGTGGAGCCACCATGTGAGCCATGCGTGTGACCTTGTACTTCTGCATCGTATCGATGAGGCCGAAACCGCTGGTGACGTCCACGTGCGCAATCTGCACCCGCTTGCCGATCTCGTCCTTGAAGATGTCAGGTTCTCTGCGAGAGCTGTGGACGCCAATGACCACGTCCTCGCCAGCGTCCAGCATTTGCCGGACTGTGTGCATTCCAATGAAACCCATACCGCCTGTAACCAGAATCATGATTAACCTCCGCAATAGCTATTGAATATATGTGTGCCGTAGGGCGGTAGGATATGCAGGCTAGGGAAGAGTGTCAACATTGCGGAGGGGTTTGACACTGCCCGGTGCCACCCGTAGAGTCTGTGATTGGGCCGTTTGAATTGCGGCTCACCTTTTTTGACTTCAGGAGACTTTTGACTAATGGCTCGAAGATGCATCTTGGCCGTGTACTCCCATCCAGACGACGAAACGACAGTTAGTGGTGGTACGCTCATGCGCTATGTCCGGGAGGGCGTAGACGTGCATGTCATCACAGCCACTCGCGGCGAGTGGGGTGCTTTGGGTTCGGGGGACATGGTTATTGCCCGCGAGGACTTGCCTGCCATTCGAGAGGCCGAGCTGCGAACGAACATGGACCTCTACGGCGTGAATCCGCCAACAATGCTGGACTACATTGATGGTGCGTTGAAAGATGCCGACTTCGAGGAGCACGTAGGGCTGATTCTTGCCGAGATGCAGAAGCTGAAACCGGATGTGGTCATCACCTGGGGACCCACGGGCATTTCACACCACGACGACCACATAGCTACTAATGTCGCGACGGATGCGGCGTTTGGTCGATACCGTGAGGCTGTTGATACGAATCCTCGACTGTTCTACGTCGCGGTTCCTCAGAAATTTGTTGAGGAGTTCAAACTAGATGTTGACGGGTCAGAGGCGAATCCGACCATGACTATTGATGTAACCAAGAACCTTCCTACAAAGATTCAAGGGCTACGCAACTACAAATCCCAGGAAGATGCTCAGGAAGTTGCAACCATGATGGAATCAGGGGAGTGGGGTGAAGTGGAGATGTTCCACCAGGTTTACCCACCTGCTACCCAAGGCGTCACGGATACCGGGTTCTGGGAATAACTAGTCGGTAAAGTCCAGGATTAGCGCGGCGTGGTCGCTGAGGACGTCACGCCTGGTGCTCCCACCCAATTCTCCCCATACGTATCGCGCTTCCGTCATCCGCTTAATGAGCCTGCGGTTCACAAACCCCTCGTCCAGCCGGAAGCCGTTCCCCTTGTTTGGTGAGTACCACGTGTACGCCAACTCTTTCCCGTGGATTCGCCTGAACGCGTCGTGCCAGCGCGTCTTTTCCATGCCCTGCATCCAATCGTCCTCAAAACGGTCGAAGGCCTGCGATTCTTCGTCGATGCCGATGCGCCCGGTGTTGGTGTCGCCCACGATCAACGCGGGCCCTCGTCGCCACGTTTGCGCCATTGCCAGGAGAGCATCAAGGAACGCGCCCTTGCGACCAGTCACACGGTTCGGCACGTGCATGGCTCCGATAGCGAATGGCGTTGGCGCTGCTATGGCGAACATCGCCCAACGTCGAGGCTCCTTGGGTGACGGACGTGGTCGCATGCGGCTCATGGGCCATCGAGACGCCATCAACAGGCTGTTCACCGCAGGAGTGCGTGGGTTGGCCGTGGAGTGTTGATAGACATACCCTTGCTGCTCCAATGCCTCGGCCAGCCAGAGGCTCGCGGGAGTACCTCGATACTCGGATAGCGCAATGACGTCAGGGTTCCACGCAGCAAGCTGTGCAGCAATCGCCTCGACACGAACTCCGCCGCCCGCGCGGATGTTCCAGGACACAATACGCATGTTGCTTGACACTACCCTTCGTCGACAGTAGATTCAATCCATTGGTCGCGTATCCAGCATATGGGCCAGAATGGGGGATGGGAAGATGGATGCTACAGCTGACCGCATAATTTCACTGTTACCAAGCACCACGGAGATCGTTTTTGCGTTGGGGTTGGGGGATAAGCTGGTGGCTGTAACCCACGAGTGTGATTACCCGGCTGAAGCCGCAAAACTGCCGGCGATAACCAGCGCCAGTATCAACCCGGCGAGCATGTCTAACAGAGACCTCCACAACCATGTCACCAGCGCTGTCCATGAAGGTAGCAGCATCTACACCCTGGACCACGCGCTTCTGGAAAAGCTGGATCCTGATCTCATCCTCACGCAAGAACTGTGCGACGTCTGTGCCGTGTCCTACGACACCGTGCAGGCCGCCGTTCGCCAGATCGAGGGCGACCACACGATTTTGTCGCTCGAGCCGACGACGCTGAGCGCCATCCTGGAGACGATTGAGCATGTCGGCAAAGCGACGGGCACGGTGGAGCAAGCTGCAAAGTTGGTCGCAGGGCTCCAAGCCCGCATCGATGCAGTGACGGCGCAAGCCAAGAAGGCCACGACCAACCCCCGCGTGTTCACCCTTGAATGGATGGACCCGCCCTTCGCCGGAGGCCATTGGGTGCCAGAGATGGTGCAGCTTGCAGGTGGCACAACTGGATTGGTGGACGTCGGCGTGCCGTCGCGGGTAGTCACATGGGAAGAGATTGCCGCCTTCGACCCGGAGGTCATCGTGGTCATGCCCTGCGGCTACCATCTGGACGCCATGGAGCTTGAGTTCCGCATGACGCCGTTCCCTGCCGAGTGGGGCACGCTGACCGCCGTCCGTAACGGGACGGTGTACGGTGTGGATGCAACGTCATACTTCAGTCGACCCGGCCCTCGCGCCGTGGACGGCCTTGAAATCATGGCCGAGATACTGCACCCGGAACTGTTCCCACGACAATCACCCGCCGATGCATGGCGAATCCTCGACCTCAGAGACTGTGATCAATAGGGAGACTAATGGACGTTTTTGACCTGAAAGACCTGCTGAAAGAACATGCCGATTCCGGCGAGCGATCCCTGGGGTTCATGTTTCGGGACGCCCTGAGTATGAGCCTGTACATCCTGCCCGCCGGGGCCGAGGACATGCAAAAACCCCACACGGAGGACGAGGTCTACTACGTCCTGAGCGGCAAGGCGACGTGGGTGGTCGGCGACGAGACCCACCCGGTGGAAGAGGGAGCAATCATCTACGTGGATAGAGAAATCCCTCACAAATTCATCGACATCACCGAAGAGTTACGGCTGCTGGTCATTTTCGCCCCGCCCTATGGCAGTCTGGCGAAGTAGCAGTTAACACCGTTCGTCCTGAGCCTGTCGAAGGACAGACGAAACTTTCAAACACCTGAAGGAGCACCATGAACCCCACCGAGCGACGACTGCGATACCGCGCCCAACTTGCTAAGAACGAGTGCATTCAGCCTGCATCCATCTTCGACCCCATCTCGTCACGCCTCGCAACCTCGTTGGGGTTCGAGGTCGGCATGTTCGCGGGCTCTGTGGCATCGGCCATGGTGCTGGGTGTCCCCGACATCACTCTGATTACCCTCAGCGAGTTCGTCGACCAGGCACGACGTGTCACCCGTGCAAGCGACATTAGCCTGATGGTGGACTCGCAC
>JAPYRQ010000056.1 GCA_029936935.1 Dehalococcoidia bacterium
TGGCAGAGTTTTGCAGTGCTGACGGACACCCGCAGCGTGGGCGTGATGGGCGACCATCGCACGTACGGCTTCCTGGCGGCAATCAGGGCGGTAACATCCGAGGATGCGATGACTGCCGACTGGGCGCGCCTCCCCTACGAAGTGCTGGCGAAGATATCCAGTCGCATCGTCAATGAGGTCCCGGAAGTTAACCGTGTTGTATATGACATCACATCCAAACCCCCGGGAACGATCGAGTGGGAATAGCATATTCGTAATAGGATTGACCTATTGAATTGAACGTGGAACATCCACATACTACAGTTGTTGTTGTCAACAACATTTTGGAAATGCACAGGTGTGAGACCGATGCCAGACATCGTTGAGGGTTACATCACAGTCCCTGAGGCTGCCCGTGGATTGAAACGATCTACGGAGCAGATTCGGCGTTACCTACGCGAAGGGAGGCTTGAAGGACAGCGTATCGGCAAGCAATGGTTCATTAAGGAACCGGCCGTGTTGTCCGGAGCAAAACCGGGTAAGGGCACCGATACATCGACACAGGAGTACGCACCATTGCCGGGTTTGGGCCATAGCTCCATGGCGGATGACTCACGCCTCGCCCTCTTCGGGCGTATTAACAACAGGCGAGAGCAGATACGCACACAGTGGAAGCAGCTTAATGTCAACTTGAACGCAGGCACCGTTGTGCGTGACCTTCGCGACGATGAGTCCTAACGTGGCGTTGCGATGTGTGGACGCCAGTTTTGTCATTGCTTGGTTGATTCCAACCAAAGGATCGGAAGCGGTCGCTGAGGAGTGGTCGGGGTTCGCCCTTGGTAAGGACGAGTTCGTCGGCCCGGCGATATTGAATGCAGAGGTCATATCTGCTCTGCATCGGTTGACCCATCAGGGTCTGCTTACGGAAGTTGAGGGCTCTCAGATGGTGACCGACTTCCTGGCACTCGATATCCCAACACTGACACCATCTGACATGTACAGGCGAGCCTACATGCTGGCCAACCGATACTACCAACCAAGGGTGTATGACATGTGTTATCTGGCATTGGCAGATAAGCTGGGTTGCCCGCTTTTAACGCTGGACGAACGGTTCTACTCAATAGTTTCAGAAGATTTCCCATTGGTCACGTTGGTATCTTGATGAAGGTATTGGTCATAGGTGGCGGAGCCAGAGAGCATGCGCTGGTGTGGAAGTTGAGCTCCAGCCCCCAAGTTACTGAGATATTCACGGCACCAGGCAACGCTGGCACAGCTATGTTGGGTACCAACCTGGATGTCTCGGCCACGGATGTTGAGGGTCTCTTTGCCGCTGCTAAGTCCAACGACATTGACCTCACGATAGTAGGGCCAGAAACAGCATTGGATGTCGGTGTAGTAGACCGGTTCCGTGCTGAAGGGCTTACCATCGCCGGTCCCACGCAGGCCGCCGCTCGCATTGAGACCTCCAAGGCCTTCGCCAAGGACTTGATGACGAAGTACAACATCGCAACCGGCAAAGCAGAATTCTTCACCAGCTATGAAGATGCCATGCATTATATACAGCGGATCCCAATGCCTGCCGTGGTGAAAGCGGATGGTCTGACTGGCGGCAAGGGCGTCACGGTTTGCCAGACCCGCGATGAAGCCCTTACGGCTTTGCGAGATGCAATGGAGGATCAGGTCTTCGGTGCGTCCGGTGGCCAGGTTTTGGTAGAGGAATGCCTGTTTGGGCAGGAGATCAGTGTCTTCACTTTCACCGACGGCGTGCACCTGAGCCCTCTTGTTGCTGCATGCGACTACAAGCGCATCGGCGATGGGGATAAGGGGCCGAACACAGGCGGCATGGGGAGCTACAGTCCTCCCCGCGTGTGGGACGATGCCTTGGCGGAGCAGGTGATGACGGAGATCATGGCTCCAACGGTCAAGGCCCTGGCTGTTGAAGGAGCCCCCTTTCAGGGTGTCCTGTACGGCGGCATCATCCTCACGGAAGAGGGCCCCAAGGTCATTGAGTTCAATGCCCGGTGGGGCGATCCGGAAACGCAGACGGTCATGCCTCGGTTGGAGTCTGACCTGGTGGATGCGTATCTTGCAACGATAAACGGAACGGTTGATCAGGCGACGATAGAGTGGACCGAAGAGGCGTGTGTGGGCGTTGTGCTGGTCTCCGGAGGGTATCCGGGTGATTACTCAACGGGTCTGCCCATCAATGGCCTGGACGACATCGAAGAAGAGATTACGGTGTTCCACGCGGGAACAAGCCCACAAGAAGGCACACCGATGACTTCTGGTGGACGAGTCCTGACCGTGACTGCCAAAGGTGCTTCACTGGAGCAAGCGCGTGAACGTGCGTACAATAACGTCAGTCGCATCACCTTTGAAGGCGCGCAGTACCGTAGCGATATAGCAAAGTGACGATTGGGGAGGTTTAAACACATGACCATGCAAGGCATTCCTCGCTTAGAGGATTTGATTGCTGAGCAAAACAACCGGCAGTCGTTCCTGGATCAGGTTGGGGTGTATTTCATACGAGAGATCAACGATGTTGAGGCTGAGCGGTTCGCGAAGTCGCTTCTTGTCATCGCCACGCACCTCAAAGGCCACGCCAATCAACGGATCACGGTGTACATCAACTCCGGTGGGGGATCCGTAGGCGCGGGCTTCGCCATGATGGAGATGATGTACAAAATCAAGCGGGACTTCGGCATTCCGGTGGATACAGTCGTGTTGGGCTATGCCTACTCCATGGGCGCCATCATCGCCCAGGCCGGCGACAAGCGTTCAATGGGCTTCTTCTCCACCATGATGCTCCACGGGGGCACCTGGACGGTCTCAGGCGAGGATCAGAAGATTTTCACCGACTACCAGAAGCTGGCCTCGCTCTATCAGCAGAAGATCGGGGAGCTGTTCCAACGTCGAAGCACACTTCATACGACCCGCTGGTGGGCGAATTTCATCTATTCCGGCAGGGACCGCTTTCTCTCTTCGGCTGAATGCATGAAGCTCAACCTTGTGGACGAAATATGCGAGTTTGAACCCTGTTACATCCTCGCACCGGATAGCAAGTAATACCTAAGGGTATCTAAGGACGAGAAATGCAAGAAAACCCGTTGGTTGGCGTTCTGGTAGGCAGTAAGACGGACGAACCGCTCATACAGGACACGTTGAAGGTGCTCACAGACATGGGGATACCCCATGAGTTCAACGCGATGTCTGCGCACCGTGCCCCGCAACGTGTGGCGGACTATGTGTCTGCCGCTGAAGGGCGTGGCATAGAAGTAATCATAGCTGGCGCAGGTGGTTCGGCAGCGCTCCCGGGTGTTGTCGCTTCCTGGACGACTCTGCCGGTCATCGGCATTCCGTTGCCCACCAGTGACATGGATGGCATCGATTCACTCCATACCATCGTTCAGATGCCTCCAGGGGTCCCTGTGGCCTGCGTAGCTATAGGCGCGTGGGGTGCACGGAACGCTGCGTACCTGGCAGCCAGCATTCTGGGAATCAAGCACGATGCCATCAAAAAAGCCTACTCGGACTACCGGGAAGGGCTTCGCAACGCATGACGGAGCAACGGGTAGCCCTCCTGGTGGACTTTGACGACACAGCGGCAGAGCAGAATGTTGCTGAGACGCTGTTGAAAGAGTTTGGAGGCGATGGTTGGCAGGGGTTCCGTGAGTCGTTCCGAAATGGAACCATGAATCTCCGTCATTACCAGGAAAAGGCCTTCAATGAGATTGAATCGTCGTTAGACGAGATGGGGACTGTCATAGCCGAGTTAGCTTGGTTACGCTCAGGATTTCAAGAATTGTATACGTATTGTGTTTCAAATGATATTCAATTGTCTATCGTTACGAACGGCCTTGAATTCTATGTGGATTCGCTGCTAAAAAAGGCGCAATTGCGGAATATCCCGTCATATTCTATCGGCGTGACCGGCCAGCCCAAACACCTTGAATACAGCTATCCCTATGCTACTGATGAGTGTTGGGAATGGGGAAACTGCAAGTGCAAGGTGCTTTTCGAGCATCGCGCTGGTGGAACGAAAATCGTGTATGCGGGAGACGGTCGCTCCGACCTCTGTGCATCCCAGCAGGCCGACTACGTCTTCGCGCGGTCGACCCTTCTGGAGCATTGTAAGCAGCTAGGGCTTACCCACCAGGAGTTTGCCGACTTCCACGACGTGCTTTCCGCTTTTCAGCATGGCCTTCCCGGCATTTGGGAGCCAGAAGTCTAAATGTAGTCCTTAAATCAATGCAGGACCCAAAAACCCTGTGAACCTGGCGGTCCACATACCCAGAACCAACGCCGTACTCAGCACCAACGTAGTGCGTGACCGCTTTTGCCACACCTTACCCGCAGGATGACTGAAGGATAGACACCAACCACGCGCAAACATAGCAATGCTCAATGCCAGAAAAGGATACTTCAACGCCTGCAACGCAGGGGCGTTGGCTAGACCGGAACCTCCAAGCCCCAGGAGGCCCAGCAAGCCGGGTGTGACTCATCACCAGCGAAGCGGTAACAACCCCTGTACAGGAACAAAGATGTTTTCAATTTTGAATAGCCCAATGATTTGAACATTTCCTTTGCATAAAATACTGACTGACTATCCGACCAGTGTTAAATTAAAAACGCGTAAAATCAAGGGGTTTCAAGCCCTCGCTCTGGCTGCAACTGCATGCTATGCTATTGCTTGTCTACAGCTAGTGTTTCGTAGGAGCGAATCGTGATTGAGCGGTACTCTCGCCCAGCAATGAAAAAGGTATGGTCGGATGACAATGCCTTCGAGTTGTGGCTGAAGGTAGAGATAGCGGCTTCCCAGGCCTGGTCAGACATTGGCGTGGTGCCGAAAGAAGACATGGACCTCATTCGCCACGCAACGTTCAACCGCGCTACGTACGACAAGTGGTTTGACGAGACCAAACACGATGTCGTGTCCTTCACCCGGGCGATTTCAGAGACGCTGGGGCCGGAATCGCGCTGGATTCACTACGGATTGACCTCTAATGACGTTAAAGACACCGCCCTGGCCATGCAAATGACTCAGGCATGTGATTTGATTGACGCGGATGTGGTTGAGCTCATGGCTGTGCTGAACAAGCAGGCTATGGTGTACAAAGACACCCCGTGCATCGGCCGCTCCCACGGTGTCCACGCGGAACCAATGAGTTTTGGCCTGAAGCTGGCACTGTGGTGGTCAGAGATGCAACGCAACCGTGACCGCATCGCCGGCGTACGGAGTCGCGTAGCCGTCGGCATGATTTCCGGCCCTGTGGGCACCTATGCAGGTATCCCGCCAGAGATAGAAGCTTCTGTCTGCCGCCAACTGGATCTGACGCCGGTGGCTGTGTCCAACCAGGTCATCCAGCGCGACCGCCATGCGGAGTTCGTACAGACCCTCGCCATCGTGGGCGCATCACTTGAAAAGATCGCCACCGAAATCCGTGGTTTGCAGCGTACAGAAGTGCGAGAGGTTCAGGAACCCTTTGGAGGGCCCGGATACGTGACCAAGGGCTCCTCGTCAATGCCGCATAAGCGTAACCCTGAACTTTCCGAGCGTGTCTGCGGTCTGGCGAGGCTTGTTCGAGGCCACGCGGTGACTGCTCTGGATGATGTTGCTCTCTGGCACGAGCGGGACATCTCCCACTCATCGGCAGAGCGCATGATTCTACCTGACTCATCGCTGGCCATCGATTACATGCTGAGCCTCATGACGGGCGTCATCGATGGAATGGTTGTGGATGCCAACAGGATGATGTACAACCTGGAGCTGACCCGAGGGCTGGTTTTCTCTCCCCGAGTCATGCTTGCGCTGGTAGAGGCTGGGATGAACCGCACCGAGGCGTACGAGCTGGTGCAGAAACACTCCATGAAATCCTGGGACACGGATGAGGATTTCCGGGACATCTTGAGGAAGGACGCTCAGGTAACGGGCGTTCTTGCAGGCGATGCCCTGGAGTCTCTGTTTGACTACAGCTATTACCTCAGCCACGTGGATTATATCTACAGCAAGGTTGGGCTCACCGGTTAGCGATTCTTGGAACAAAATTAGTTGATGTAGGCCGATAATGGAAACGATTGCAGAAACAAACCTTCCAAACCAGATTCATCGCGGAAAAGTCAGGGACACCTACGACATAGGAAACGGCCTTTTGTTGATGGTGGCCACAGACCGTATATCTGCGTTTGACGTGGTATTACCCACAGCCATCCCGGAAAAAGGCGTGGTACTCTCGCATATATCGGCATTCTGGTTCGCCCGTACTACATCCATGTTGCCCAATCACTTCGTATGTATGGCAACGGACAAAGCTGCGCTGGGAAACATTAGCCTTCCTGAGATGTCTGAAGGGATCGCTCGGAGAGGTACCGTGGTGAAGTGGGCCGAACGTCTTGACGTGGAGTGCATCGCACGGGGGTACATTACCGGCTCTGCATGGGCTGAGTACACCAAGAGCGGTACCGTCCATGGATTGAAGATGCCGGATGGTCTGGTGGAAGGCGATAAGTTCCCGGAGCCTCTGTTCACGCCGACGACCAAAGCTGAAGAGGGCCACGACATGCCAATGTCGCTCAAGGAGTTGGGTGATATGGTGGGCGAGGAGATGGCGAAGCGCCTGGGCGAGAAAACGATAGAGATCTACTCCACGTCAGACGCATACGCTCGATCCAAGGGAATCATCATTGCAGACACCAAGTTGGAATTCGGGCTGGTGGACGGTGAGCTTACAGTCATCGATGAGCTGCTCACGCCGGACTCCAGTCGCTTCTGGGACGCCGAGGGGTATGCCCCCGGCAAGAGCCAGCCGAACTACGACAAGCAGTTCGTCCGAGACGCGCTGACCACGATGGGTTGGGACAGGGAACCCCCGGCGCCCGAGCTATCGCAGGACGTAGTGGACAAGACCGTAGAACGATACAGTGAGGCATATTTGCGCCTCACCGGACAACAGGTACCTTAAAGGAGAATCGTGGCCAGTAATAGAGGACGTAGAGTCAGCCAGACAGAGAAACGACGCGCAAGGCAAGGCAGAAGGCAACAGAAGAGCAGGATCAAGGCCTATCTAGCTATGGGTGGCATGGGTCTTTTGGCCATCCTTATCATTGCCGGACTTGCACTCCCTTCTTTTGGTGGTGGGGGCAGCTCACACACAACTACTGAAACGTTGGCAAACAGACCCACGGGGGCTTCAGCGCCTGGGACGTTCTTTGCTGACCAGGGACGTGTCCATCTGGACATTGGAGAGCGCAATCCAGCTGACTACTACAACTCAACGCCACCAACCTCCGGCACTCACGCGCCGTCCTGGGTGGACTGTGGTGTTCACGATGAGCCCATTCAAGATGAGTTCCAGGTCCACAACCTGGAGCATGGGTTCGTCATTGTTCAATACAACCCAGAAGTTGAAACCCTTGGAGCTGAACTGGAGGGCATTGTCCGACAGTTGGATCAGTGGCCCAACTACCTAATTTTGGCACCCTATCTTGATATGGAGACTTCCATCGCCCTGACGGCATGGGGCGTTGCTCAGTTCATGGAAACCGTATCTCCTTCAGAAATCGAGGCGTTCGCCACCGCGTATCGTGGTCGTGGACCGGAAGCCAACACTCCCTCCTGCGGTGCGGGTGGATTCATGGAGCAGGCAGGCTAACGCTAAGGACATCGGAGCAAAATGGATTATCTGGCCAAGATATATGTCACGTTGAAGCCAGCGGTGAACGACCCCCAAGGGGTGACAGTGCTGGGTGCGCTGAAGAACCTGGGGTTTTCCTCTCCGGCTAACGTGCGGGTAGGGAAGTACCTGGAAGTCTCGTTGGATGCGGAGTCTCAGGATGCGGCCAACGCCCAAGTGGACGAGATGTGTCAGAAGCTTCTGGCGAATATCGTGATTGAGCAGTATCGCTTCGACCTTGAGGAATCACCTTCGAAATAGTCTAGGTTGAGCCGTTTACGTGTAGAACCCCAGGTACCAGTCACCTATAGCAGCCTCAGTTAGCAACGTTACGATCGCTCCACCTGCAAGGAACGGCCCAAAGGGTACGATGTCTCTCCGCGATCTCTTGTGTACCACAATCAGGTAGATCGAGATTGCTCCTCCGCCCACAAACCCCAGTAGCAATGACCCAAATACATCGTGGAACCCGGTTGCTGCGCCAATGAGGGCTGCAAGCTGTACGTCTCCATACCCCATTGCTTTCCCAAGGAATTTCGTTATCAGGTAAATCGATCCCATCATTCCGTACCCGGCCAAAGCCCCTGCTGCGGCTCATATGTATGCCTCACCAATACTCCACTCACTGCCTGGGCCCCAGGGAAATGGTGCTAGCGCGATGATGGTTCCGGGGGCGACGAGGATGTACAGGATGTATTGAGTATCCAGGTCAATGATGGCAATAACTAGCAGAAGACCGATGCTCACCAGGATGACTGCTGCTTCCACCGATAGACCGAACTTTGCCACAGCTACCGCGAACAGGACTGCAGTACCTGCCTCTATTATCGGTACACGCGTAGGGATACGAGCTGAGCAATAGCGACATTTACCCCGCAGTAGCAAGAAGCTCAAGACGGGGACATTGTCCCGTAAGGCTATGGGATGCTTGCAGGTGGGGCAGTGAGAGACGGGGAACACGATTGACATCCCCTGGGCAAACGGTCAGCGACAACGTTGGAGAAGGTGCCAAAAGACAGACCTATGACAACGGCGTAGGCAATGTTGACGGCTTCAGTCGCAGAGAGGTCCAATCGTTATGCGCCAGAACCTGCATCAATCGCAACAACCATGTATCCATGACCGCGTACGGTCTGAACACATTGTCCGCCCCAAGCCTTTGCTTTGAGGAGCTTGCGCCGGATGCGGTGCACACAGACGTCCACTACGTTGCCCTGGGCCACAAAGTCCGCCCCCCAGGCACCGTGTAACAGCGTGTCCTGATGTATCGGAGTGCCGGGCTCCAGCGCGAGAAGGTAGAGCACATCGAACTCAGTTTTGCTCAGGGATACATCCTGACCGTCCAGTGTGACCTTTTCCGTTCGCGGTTCCAGAGCCAATGGACCGACCTGTATTCGAGCGCGAACTTGAAGGTTCGGCATTCGAACGATTTGACTGATGGCGGCGTCCACTTCAGGGACTGCTACAAGTGGTTCGGTGGTTGCTGCAACTGGTGTTGAGGCCTGGGTGGTTACAGGTGTAGGAGTTGAGACCGGCGCGGCAGGTGGTGCCACGTGTGAGCGTGCTTCTCTATCCATGAATCCCAGCAGCGCCTCTCGCTCGGCAGGGCTGACAATGCGCCGTGCTGCCAGGTATCCGCCCATCAGCGCTATCAGGAAGAGGATGGGGATTTGGACGGCGTACAATGGATCCGTGTCTGAACTATCTGCCAACCACTCCGTCAGGCCAGCGTATCCTGCCGATGCCAGAATAGCTGCCAGCAGTCCGCCAAAGTAACCGAGGTACATGCTGTGATAGATCACCAGGACCGGGAGGGCAATAAACATTGAGGTGTTGAAACCTATCACGGCGAAGGCGGCCAATGCGGTGCCAACATCTGCCAGGAGCATGAATATCACGACAACGATATTCTGATATCGAGGGAGGACGAACCTATCCAGAACGATGGAGTACAAGAGGTACCCGCCCACTAGCGTGTAGAGGGGCCAACCCAGAGGTTCTCTTAATTCCTTATCAAGCGCCAAAGCGGCAACGGCAATGACGGCTAACGCCAATACTCTAAAATAGAGCGTATCCCGTTCTGTGGCCAGGGCGCGATCCTGTTGAAACTGTAGCAACCGCTACCTCCCCAACACCCGTAATGTTTCACCCAGCGTAGAGATTGTAGTTGCTTGCGGGCGTACTTGTCACCTTTGGGGTCAGTGGATAGCTGGTAATGCTGCAATTATCGGGCGCATCCATGTCTGTCTGTAATGTCTTCCGGCGGGGGATTCACCTGGCGATATCACGGACACCGGCAGGACTTTCTACCCTTGACAGCCTATGAGCAAGTCGGTAACATCCTATCTCGTTAGCAGACGCACCCGTCGACTGCTAACGCCTTTCAATATCTGACACCAAAAAAGGAGAGAGTATGGCTCGGACATTTTCACCGCTGGGCGATCGAGTTCTGGTAAAGCCCGCAGAGCGGGAAGAGCAGACCAAGAGTGGAATTTTTCTTCCTGATACCGCTCAGGAGAAGCCCCAGGAAGGAACAATCATAGAGGTTGGCCCCGGCAGGGTCTCTGAAGACGGCACCCGCGTGCCCATGGACCTGAAGAAGGGCGATTTGGTTCTGTACGCCAAGTACGGCGGCACAGAGATCAAAGAAGAAGGCGAGGAATACCTGCTTTTGACTGAGCGGGACATCCTGGCAAAGGTTTCCTAAAAAAACGAAAATACGCCCGGGCCAAGACGGCCTTTAAGGGTAAGGAGGGATTATGGCCAAGCAGTTAGTCTTTTCTGAAGATGCACGAAAGCTGTTGAAGACCGGAGTCGACATACTGGCTGACTCCGTGAAAGTTACACTGGGGCCTGGTGGCCGCAACGTGGTGCTGGACAAGAAGTTCGGCCCCCCGCAGATCTGCAGCGATGGCGTAACCATTGCCAAAGAGATTGAGCTAGAAGCTCCTTTTGAGAACATGGGAGCCCAGATTCTCAAGGAAGCTGCCAGCAAGACCAATGATGCTGCCGGTGACGGCACCACCACTTCCGTAGTGTTGGCACAGGCCATCATTCACGAAGGTTTCAAGAACGTGGCCGCAGGCGCGGACCCCATGGCCATGAAGAGGGGAATCGAAAAGGCAGTTGTTGCCATCAAGACAGACATCAAAGGCATGTCCAGCCCGGTAGAAGGAAAGGCCCAGATTGCCCAGGTAGCCTCACTTTCAGCCCATGAGACCGCAATTGGTGACCTGATTGCTGAAGTCATGGAGAAGGTTGGCAAAGACGGCGTCATCACTGTTGAAGAGTCCAAGGGTCTTGAGAACGAGACCGAGTTCGTCGAGGGTATGCAGGTAGACCGTGGCTATGTGAGCCCCTACTTCGTAACCAACTCCGAGCGAATGGAGTCTGTTCTGGAAGACCCCTACATCCTCATCACTGACAAGAAGCTTTCCGCCATGAATGACCTGCTCCCGGTATTGGAGCGCGTGCTTCAGGTGAGCAAGAACCTTGTCATCATTGCTGAGGACCTTGAGGGCGAGGCTCTGGCCACCCTGGTGGTCAACAAGCTCCGCGGCACGCTGAACTGCCTGGCCGTAAAGGCTCCCGGCTTCGGCGACCGCCGAAAGGCAATGCTTGAGGACATCGCCATCCTGACCGGTGGCACCGTACTCAGCGAGGACGTAGGACGCAAACTGGACTCTGCCACCGTCGCAGACCTTGGCCGTGCCCGTCGCGTATCGTCCAACAAGGATGAGACCACCTTCGTAGAGGGCCACGGCTCTGAAGAGGACATCCAGGGTCGTATCAAGCAGATCAGGGCCCAGATTGAAGAGACCACATCGGAATTTGACCGTGAAAAGCTTCAAGAGCGCATGGCCAAGCTTTCCGGCGGCGTAGCCATCATCAAGGTTGGTGGTGCCACAGAAGTGGAACTCAAAGAGAAGAAGAACCGGGTGGAAGACGCATTGTCAGCCACACGTGCAGCTGTTGAAGAAGGGATTGTCCCTGGCGGCGGCGTAGCATTGGTTCGTGCCCAGAAGGGCCTTGAGACCTTGATCAATTCTCTGGAAGGCGATGAGCGAACCGGTGCTGCCATTGTCAGCAAGGCATTGGATGAGCCCGTGAAGATCATCGTAGAGAACGTTGGCGGCGAGGGCGCAGTAGTCCTTGATGCCATCAAGAGTCAGCGGGAAAAGGATGACTGGGGCTTTGACGCAGAGCGCATGGCTTACGGCAACATGCTTGAGTTCGGAATCATTGACCCGGCAAAGGTAACGCGCTCCGCTCTGGAGAACGCAGCCAGCGTCGCGGCTATGGTGCTGACCACAGAGTCCATGATCACGGACATTCCGTCCAAGGAGTCTGCGATGCCCGCAGCTCCGCCCATGGACTACTAGAGTCTAAACAAGACACTGGTATTTAGCGGAGAGGCCCCTTTACAAAAAGGGGCCTCTCCTGTCATTCTGCCAGATAGCAGAACAATTCTTCAAGGTATGGATAATGACTGAAGCAAAGACCCTCTCAGACCAGGACAAAAAAGCGTTGCTGGTAATGTCCCTGCCTCCCGTGACCATGGACGTGGAAAGGGGGCACATCAAACGCTTTGCGGAAGCCATTGGTGACACGAACCCTCTGTGGTCAGATGAATCAGCGGGTGGGGTCATCGCGCCACCGACGTTCCTGCGAATGATGATCACGGAAGCGCCGGCACCGCCTGAGCTTGCCCCTTTCCCGCAAATGCTGGACGGTGGTAGCGATTGGACGTACATGGCACCGGTTAAATCCGGTGATGTCATCACCGCCGTAACCAGGTTCGCCAGTGTGAACCAACGCAACATTTCCGTAGGCCCGGCGGTCTTCCTGGTGCTGGAGACTGATTATACAAACCAGGACGGAATGGCGGTAGCCAGACAGCGCAACACCCTTATTCGTTACTAACCAGGCAAGGACAACCCTGCACCCACCAGGGCAAGGCCTTGGCCCCATATTCCTTCGGCGACCGTAGGGTGTTGGGTTTAGTTCCCTACTATATGTTGCTGAGGGGCCACTGTTATACGGATGAGAACGCTAATACTTCAGAGGAAATAATTATGTCAGAGAATCTGTTCTGGGAAGATGTGGCAGCGGGCCAGGAGCTTCCATCACTGGTGAAGCAGCCGTCTAAGCGACAGTTGGTTAAATATGCGGGCGCGTCCGGTGATTTTTACGAAGTGCATTATGACAAGGACTTCGCTGTTGAAATCGGACTGCCGGGGCTTATCGTCCACGGCGCGTTGAAGAATGCATACCTTGCCCAAGTGGTGACCGATTGGATGGGGCCTGATGGTGTGTTGAAGAAGCTATCGGTCAAGTATCGTGGGACTGACATTCCCGATGATGCGCTGACGTGTTCTGGTCGCGTGACCAAGACGTACGTGGACGGAGATCTCCATCAGGTAGATTGCGCGTTGTCCTTGACCAACGGGAGTGGTGAACAGACAACCACAGGCACGGCAACGGTGGTGCTGCCCTCTCGCAGCGGGTAATGCCTATGTCGAGCGGGCTTCCTTGGCTTTAATCCTGGCGGCGCGATTTTCTTCCTCTTTTTGGAGTTCCGACCATCGCTCTTTCTTTAGCTCCATGTACAGGAATTCCCAACCACCACGCTTTACCGGTCGCATGATCTTGAAGCCACACTTCTCAAATGCTTTCTGTGCTCTAAAGTTGCTCTCCAACGTATGCAGATAAACCCTCTTCATGGGCATATCCGTGAACATGTGATAGAGCAGGAGTTGCACTGCCTCTGAACCGTATCCTTCGCTCCAGTGGTCCCGGTCTCCGACGAGGATACCCAGCTCGGCTGAACCACGGAAAAAGTCCACATCGTAGTACATGCAGTTGCCGATGTGTTTGCCCTCCAGCGTATCGATGCCGAAGCGCCTCGACCACGCACTGGAGTGTTCCAGTTCCTGTTCGAACTGCCGCAGGTACTCGTCAAAGCCCATACGGAATGGCGTGGCGGCGTCCAACTGCGCAAGTTCAGGGTCGCATCGCCAGATGTGGTCATCTTTGGCGTCAGTGAGCCGCTTTTCCCTGATGGAGACCTTCTCACCCTGCATCAGAAACTCATCCAATGCTGGTTACCTCTATCACTCGCGTCAACGCCTTCTCGACGATGGATGCATCATTGGCGTAGTTGAGGATGCGTAGCGCCTCTTCGCCAGGGAACCAGCGCACCTCGTCAAATTCATGGTCGTGATTGTCTGTGGCTCCGCCTGTGGGTTTCATGAGGAAGTAGTGGACGACTTTTTGGCAGTGGACGCCATCGGTTCGACGGACGAACCAGTAGGTGATATCACCAATGGCTTCCTGAATCTCTACTTCCAGGCCGGTTTCTTCATTTACCTCTCGCACGGCTGTCTGCTCGATGGTCTCGCCTTCGTTAGGAGTGCCTTTGGGTAGGCTCCACATGCGCGGGTTGTTCCTACCGCATAACACGGTCTCTATCACGCCGCCGTCGGCGCGATAGACCACGCCGCCAGCCGACATATGCTGTTCAATGTTTTTGGTGTCTGCCATTGTCCCTACCTGATGATCGATTGTGATTAACCTCATTTATTATCGCGCATTGGCTCAACCTCGTACAAGCGGCTGCGCATGCATTCGCTGGTGGGCGTTG
>JAPYRQ010000104.1 GCA_029936935.1 Dehalococcoidia bacterium
AATGAGGGTAGGGCAGGTGATGTCCGGCCAGGTCTCGGATGCCGGGTCGTTCCACATCGCGCTGATGACCTGGGCGTGGTGCTCTGGCCTCAGGATGTCGTGTATCTGGCCGTTCTCGTCCTCGTCCACCATCGTTAGCAGGATTCGGGCGATCTCGTCGCTCCAGCACATAGATAGGCTGACACTCATCTTATTCAGGTAGGACTCGTGTGTGCCGGATATGTCGCGTGGGGCCAGCCGGGCCTGAAACTGTTCCCATGTGGCCCCGGGCATAATCATAGGGCTGAAAAAACCTCCGTCGATCATTATCAGCGAACTGGTTCGTTCCGGGAATTTGGCTGCGACGTTCACGGCCACGTTGCCGCCCCAGGAGTGACCCAGAACGGCGGCTTTCTCTATGCCCAGCTGGTCCAGCAAACCTATCGCGTCAGACGCCAGTGAATCCCAATCGTATCCAGAGGGTGCCTGCGTAGTCTGACCGTGTCCCCGTTGGTCCGGCGCAATTACTCGAAAGTTGTTCTGCAGAAGCGGTGCTACTGTGTCGTACCAGTTAGCGGACGATGCCAGTCCATGCAACGTCAGCATAGGTTCACCATTCCCTCCCCAGTCAAGGTATCGCATCCGCAGGTCGCGCACGTCTACCGATCTCTCTTCAACCATTTCCACAGCGTCTCCGTTTATATTGATTATTAGCTCAGGGCACGATGATAGCAAAAGGTTTGTGATTGGCACCATATGGATGCCTTGTGGTGCCCTTTGCGAAAGCTTGGAAAGCGCTTGCGAGAAATGGGACCGAGTTGTCGGAGTGACGACCGTTCCTTCAGAATACGTCGACGCCTTGGCGTATTCGTTATGTTCATGGGCGTTGAAGCGCTGCTGTTCACGTTCTTGGGCTGGCAAGTGGCCGCAATGCCGGACACAAGCAATGAGTTCGCAGTCCCTTTTCTTGGCTCCATTGCCGGCGTATTCATTGAAGTGATATTGTCCGTGGTGATCCTGGTCTTCTTGAATCCGTGGACGGAAGATGAGGACTGGAAGTAGGTCGGCTACAGGCCAGCGATGACCTTCTGCTGAATGTCGAATAGCTGGCTGATACCCTCACCTGCTGCCGATAAGACAAGATTAAGCTGGTCCTGCGTAAAAGTCTTCCCTTCGGCTGTGCCCTGTACTTCGACAAACTCCCCCTTGTCTGTCATGACGATGTTGAAGTCGCCACCTGCCTGGGAATCCTCCTCGTAACACATATCAAGCAGCACATCGTCCTCCGCGATTCCCACGCTGGTGGCCGCTACCGCTGCGGTCAGAGGGATATGGTCAAGCTCATCGCGCTGGACCAGAGTGTGGAAGGCCTGATATAGAGCCACATAAGCTCCTGTGATGGATGCCGTTCGCGTTCCGCCATCGGCCTGGATCACGTCGCAGTCGACAGTCAGGGTTCGCTCTCCCAATTTGTCCATGTCCACCACAGCCCTTAGTGATCGTCCTATCAGGCGCTGAATCTCCTGGGTGCGTCCTCTGGGCCTGGTCTCTCTTTGAGAGCGGGTGTGAGTGGCACGGGGCAGCATGGCGTACTCGGACGTAACCCAGCCTTTGCCGGAGCCTTTCAGGAATGGCGGTACGCTGTTCTCCACGCTGACGGCGCAAAGTACCCTTGTCATGCCGGTTTCAATCATTACGGAGCCTTCGGCGTAAGCCTGTGCGCCCAGGGTGATTGTAGTAGGTCTCAACTCGCTGTTGCTTCGCCCGTCGGTTCGTGCCAATATGAACTCCCGCTAAAAAATGCCTCAGTGAGTATAGCACGGACCTTTTTGTAGATTCCGGACGGCTGCAGATGATGGTCTGTTCACAGGGAGCTTATTTTCAGCAAATAGCTCTACAGTCTTGTCGTGCGTAATCAGATCTATGGTGCCACTCTCGCCGGTGACGCAGACCATGTCCAGTGCCATCTCGGTACCAAGTCGGCTGAGAGCTTCCTGACTGGGGTGGCCATAACTGTTGTTGGCTCCAGCTGAGATCACAGTAATGGTTGGGCTCACCACTGCGAGAAATTCTGCCGTGCTGGTGTTGCGGCTTCCGTGGTGCCCAGGAAGGGACTTGAACCCTCACTGCCTTGCGGCAAGCGGAATAATCTCCACCGCTGATATGTTGTTCTAGTCCGTAACGTATCTTTAGTAAGTATTTGCATTGCCTCCCGCGAACAGTTACTGATAGCGCCAAGTCTAGTCCTAGGCAAGTATTGTAGAGGAGGAATGCCAGCGTGGAATGCCAGGCTATAACTGCTATAATGGTCCTGTATGAGAAGCCTAGGGCGATTCACCTCAGGTATTGTTGCCACGTTGTTCGCGGTGGCAATGCTGTTTCCCGCTGCTGGCCCCATTGTCGACCACCATTTTGCGGAAAGGCAGCCGGGGCATTTGCACCTGGGTATAGCTTTTCCGAATACGCATAATCATACATTCTCCTCTGAGTATCACCATACCGTGATGCCCAGCGACGTGGGAGGTCGAACCATAGCAATCTACCGGCATGATAGTGCCACCGTGGCCGCGCCTGCGATTGCCACGGCCGACGTAACTTTAGCGTCGATGCTTTCTTTTGAACCGTCCTCTGT
>JAPYRQ010000057.1 GCA_029936935.1 Dehalococcoidia bacterium
CTTCAATGATGCGGGAAAGTGACGTGCCCGAGAGGCCCAGGCCCACAGAGTATGCGCCTATGATCATGGCCAGCCCAAAGGTCTCAGCCAAACCGCCTCCCAGCAAGGCCAACGCAAGGGCCAGTACCAGCGCCGTACCCACGCCGTTGAACCAGCGTAGGACGCGAGTAATCAGGCTCGCACCCAGAATCATGACACCAGTCAAGATAATCCAGAATCCAACGGCCTTGCCTGCGACTTCCCAGATGTCACCTGCGGATACAGAGCCGGTCTCTGTAAGGGCAACAACCACGGCAAGCACAAGGATACCTAGTACGTCGTCAACGACTGCCGCGCCGATGATGGTGACACCTTCTGGGGAGCCCATCTTATTGAGGTCAGACAACACGCGTGCTGTGATACCCACGGAGGTTGCAGTCATGATGGCGCCCATGAAGAGTGCGACTGGGTCCTTGAAATCATCGGCGTAACCCAGCAGCACGGTAGCTCCTGCGCCCAGGGAGAACGGGAGGATAACGCCGCCAAGGGCTACGACCGTGGCCGGGCCTGCGAATTTGAAGAACTGCTTGAGGTCGGTTTCTAGGCCCACGGTGAACAACAACACGATGGAGGCGATCTGAGCGATGACCCAGAGCTCTGTAGGTATGACCGCTATGGGATTTGATTCGACGTGGGCTGACATCTCGAAGATTGGCCCAAGGCTGCCAATCTCCACGCCACCAAGGGCGAAGGGGCCGATGATGATGCCTGCTGCCAGCTCACCCAACACTGATGGTATCTTCAAGTAACGCTGTGCAATCTCACCTGAAACTTTGGCCGCTACCAGGATGATGCATAGCTGAAGGACGATACGGGTTACAAGATGAGTGAGTTCCTCACCTTCCATTAATTATCGCTCCATATACCACGGATACCGTGATTTTATAAGGAATACATGTGCTACCAAATCTCCATCGTGGTGCTTTGATGGAGACGCGCTGGCAGTACACTAGGCTCCGGCCGATATTATAGCATTACAGGACATGGGTTAGCGCAGTTCAGATGCGGAATAGCTAGCCGGGAATCCCGATGCCCACTTTAGAAGTTGCAGGTCACACTGAGTTCTGCACAGGTCCCTCTGAACCACTCGGCTACTTCCTTGTGTAGTGGAATGCCTTTAGCAGTCCGCTCTTCCGTGGCTTCTGCCTCAAGCTGCCCTGGTACCAGCACTCGCTCGTGGCCGGGGGCGGGTTTCGTGGCCTTCAGCGTTTGCAGGAAGTCGTCCATTGTCTCTTTGAACTCGGGGACATCGGTGAACGCGTCGATGTCATAGGCTGCTACGTAATGGGCAAACCCGCCCGGAGCCTGGCGTGTGTTCCTCGCGGCGAACCCGAAGCCACCAAGGACGGTGCTCAGTATTTCCACCACACAAGCGAGACCATAGCCTTTATGGGAGCCCAACTCTCGCAGCGCACCGGCTGGAAGACCCATGAACTCATCAGGTACAAGGCCTGGTTCCATGATGGGCGTCCCATCCATGTCAGCAAGCATACCGCCAGGGATCATTGCGCCCATGCGCTTGGCGATGCGGAACTTGTTGATTGCTACGACGCTGGTTGCGATGTCCAGCACGAAAGGGGCTTCCTCATTGGTTGGTACAGCTACAGCGATGGGGTTGGTACCCAGTCGTGGCTCTGCCCCAAAGGTCGGAAGCACCTGCGGAGGCGTGCCTGATAGACATATGCCAATCATGTTGTGGGGCAATGCCAGCATTGCGTGATAGGCGGCCATGCCCACGTGGCCGGCTCTGCCCATAGTGACTACGCCAATGCCGGTCTGCTTGGCTTTGGCGATGGCTATTTCCATGGCTTTGGGCGCGATGATGATGCCCAGCGCAAGGTCAGAATCGATGTTGGCGGTGGACGGTCGATCTCGAAGGATCTTCCAATCCGGGTTGGCGTTGATGGTGCCGTTGGTGTAGCCCGTGATGTAGGACTTCAGCATGTTGGAGACGCCGTGG
The DNA here is from genome assembly GCA_029936935.1 of Dehalococcoidia bacterium. Classification (GTDB taxonomy): domain Bacteria; phylum Chloroflexota; class Dehalococcoidia; order Lucifugimonadales; family UBA1127; genus UBA1127. The sequence continues at coordinate 2,000 of JAPYRQ010000057.1, forward strand.
CTGTCCACTCCACGCAAGTCGGCCATTACCAGGACATCCGCAGCAACGGCGGCGTCGTCTGACGGGACGCCCATCTTTTTGAAAATAGCTGTAGTCGTCGCGCGGAGGTCTTCGTGCCCGACCCGTACAGCGTCTTCTTCTTTGAGGATAAAGCTCTCAAGCATTGTGTATCTCCCTTGTGGGTACTCTGAATCTATCCTTCGACGGGCTCAGCGTCGCCTGGCTAAACTTGTTAAGCCCTTTATAGTAGATGGCAATTCCCTAAACGTAGCGACCTTGGCAGTTGCTTTTGAGAAATCGTGAGCTGCGGTGAACTCGTTTGCAACCACGATGCAGTCAATACCCGCCGCTATTGCCGACTTCAACCCTCTCGCCGAGTCTTCAATAACTACCGTTTCAGCGGCAGTAGCACCAAAGAGTTGGAGTCCTCTCAGGTAGGGTTCGGGATGTGGTTTAGCTCGCTCGTAATCCTCCACAGTTAAATAGAATTCCATATAGTCTAGAATAAATCGCTTTTCGTGTATTAAGGCGAAGTCAGTTCGTTTGGATGTAGTAACTATACCCATCCTATACGTATCTGCGAGTTCGGCTAGTGTTTGCAGGACACCCTCGATCTCGATGTCTTCGTTCATCAGGTATTCCTGGTAATATCGGTTTCTTAGTTCTCGGCCACGTTTAATTTCAGATTCGAATATTCCTGAAACTCGTGCCGCCTCCCACGCGGAAACTCCATTGGCCATATTCACTAAATATGCGTCCCGTGGGAGATCAATTCCGAGAGGTACCAGCGCTCGTTTGTTTGCCAGGTAATACCAATGCTCTGTTTCGACTAAAACCCCATCATGGTCAAAGAGAATGTATTTCTTCACTTTTGTGCTCGATTCAATTTCGGCTTTGCGATCAAGCTAACTTGACGAGCCCCGTCGACGAACCGTCAGGTAGCTAATGACCCGAAGGGTCCCGTCAGGCACATGGGTCAAGGGCTTAGCCCTCGTGGACGGTCTGGCGTTGGCCGGTATCGGACGACCGCTGGATTGCGTCAAGCAACTCATGCAGTCGGACCGCAGCAGCGAAGTCGGGTACCAGCGGTGTGCCAGAAGTCACCTGTTCAGAGAACTTGCGATACATCTGCGCAACGTGGAACGGCGGGCCCTGCGGCACATCGTTCGGTGTCCAAACACCGCTTTTGTCAATCTCGATGTCTTCCATCTTGTCGCTGCCTGCGCGCCCACCCTGGAGCTTCAAAGGCGTTGTGTTGGGGCCACCGCTGCCGGAAGCAACAAGTGTTCCTTCTCGCCCGATGATCTCCATGCGATAACCGGTACCGTGCTGCGGGGCGCTGCCTACGTACGCCGAAGCTACAGCGCCGTTCTCCAGTGTGCCGCTGATGGCGATGGTGTCTATGGCGGTGACGTCCACCATTTCCTTGGTGTCTGTGTTGAGCCACTTGGGAACCTGTGTGCTGACCACGCCTGCCACGTCTTTGAACGGGCTGACGGCGAACTCAAGGGCATCGATGCAATGGCCGAACGCGATGGTGAAGGAGCTTGCGCCTGCCTCTATCGGTGCTCTCCACATCCTATCGGACGGGGCTTGCACAATTCCTGCCGCAGCGTTGACAACGTTGCATGACAGGACTTCGCCTACATAGCCTTCCGCTACAAGTTCCTTGATTCTCAAAATGAACGGTGAGCAGCGCGCCTGGAGACCCACCATGGTCTGGACACCCTTGGCCTTGGCAAGATCAGCCATCTCCTTCGCCTCGGCCAGCGTGGCACCCAGTGGCCACTCGGTGTAGACGTGCTTGCCGGCATTCAGCGCAGCCATCGTCAACTCGTAGTGAAAAGGCACCTTGACGGCTACGGAGACAACATCGATGTCCGGGTGCTGTACCAGTTCAACGTGGCTGTGGAAGCTCAGTGGCACTTCAAACCGATCAGCGGATGCAGCGGCTGTCTCTGGTCGAGTGGTGCAGACCGCGGTGAGGGCGAATTCAGGGAGCTTCTGAAGGGCGGGAATATGCGCCCGACTTCCCCAGCCGTAGTCTACGTTTGCGCCGATAATCCCGACGCGCAGTGGTGTTCCTGTCGATGCCATGATGCCCTCCGAAAGTTAGTTGTATCAGGGATGCCAGAAGGCCGCGCCATTGTAGCAGGTTTCTAGACTCGACTAGCCGAGTGGCGGCAGCACTTCCTGAAGCCAGGTTGTCATATCGCTCAACAATGACCGACTAATCTCATGGCCCATGGGGTATTCGTTGTACACGGGCGAGTACCCTTCGCCCTCAAGGAAGGCCTTGGTCATTCGGGCCTGATCAATGGACACGGTCGTGTCTGCGTTACCGTGGGCAATGAACACCGGCTGTGTCCGCGCCTTCGGGAGTTGCTCAAGGAGGGCATCGGTGTCGAATACAGCAGCGCTGAGACCCATGACACCGGCGAAGATGTCAGGTTTCCCCAGCCCACACGCGTAGGCCATCCGCCCGCCCTGGGAGAATCCTCCCAATACGGCGTTCCCCGGTTCCACAGAGTACTGTTCTAACACTTCTTTGAAGAAACTGTTCAGCTTGACCCTGGTTTTCGCGTCCTCCTCCGGGTCGCGTCGACGGTCAGGGTGAGTCCAGCTGTAGCCAACGTAGTCCGGTCCAAGCTCCATGGCCTCCGGGGCGTTGGGGAATGCGTAGACGTAGCCGGTTGCGTGCAGTACGGGTGCAATGCCCGCCAAATCCTGCATGTTCGCTCCAAAGCCGTGGAGCATGACGATCATGGGATATTTCCTGTTTGGATCGTAGTCGTCAGGATGTATGGTCAGGTACTTCAGCTGCGATCCTTGATGTTCATGTGCTTCCACGGGGAGTTCCTCCCTTTTGCTGCGATTGTTTGGTTATTTTGTACCTGAGTTAACAGCTATGCTTCGTTTGGCAGACACATACTTGGCCTCGCCCTGGTCATGCCATGTAGACGCCGCCACCCACATGGAGGGTTTGACCGGTGGTGTACCCGGCGTCGTCCGACGATAGGAACACGCATGCGGCAGCGACCTCTTCGGGCGTACCCATGCGCTGCATCGGGATACCCTGCCTTCGGCTGAGGTCGTCAGCGACCACTGTTGCAGTGCCACCTGCGGCGTAGGCATGCTGGTCGAATCGCTCTGTGTTGATGGAGCCCGGAGAGACCACGTTGGCGCGGATGCCGATCTTGCCGTAATCGAAGGCGATGCCGCGCATGAGGCCGATCAACCCAGACTTTGCTGCCGCTACCGCTACGGTTTCCTTGCGAACGCCGAATGCCGCGAGCCCCGCTATGGCGATAATACTGCCGTGTTCTGCCTTGATCATGCCTGGCAGAACAGCCTTTGAGAGATAGAAAGCCGCATCAAGGTTTATGCCCATGACTGCGCGCCACTCTTCCACACTCACTTCGTGTATCGGCCCATGGGGTCGAACGCCTACGTTGCTGACCAGGATGTCCACCGGCCCGAGGGTGTTGGCGATCTTGGCGACCATCTTGTCGACCTGCTCCGGGTCTGACACGTCGGCCAGGATTGGAAGTGCCTTACCATCGCGGTCTGTAATGAGCTTGACCACCTCGTCGATGGTTTCCTGGTTTTGAAGGCCATTGACGGCGACACTTGCGCCTTCATCGGCCATCGCCAGAGCAATCGCCCTTCCGATGTTCCTACCGGCCCCGGTTATCAGCACTACTTTACCTTCAAGTTTCATGGAATCTCCTTTGTTTGATCAGGGCCTATTATGCGGCGATGTCTGCCCCACCTCAAGGTGCCTGGCCTAAGGTTGACTACCTGCATCTTCCTATCGATACTGCGAGGTGCCGAAATTATCCTTAATAGAACGTTTGGAGGCGAGATGCCCGGTCATATGGAGACCCTTACCGAATATATGGTGCATGCCAGGACGGCAAAACTTCCGGCAGAAGCTGCTTTGAAAGGCAAACACCACATCTTAGACACTTTGGCGGCCATCGTTTCGGGCGCCGCGCTCCCACCCGGGCAGATTGCACTGAAGTACGCGCAGGCTCAGGGCGGCACGGAGGAGGCGCAGGTCATTACGACGCCGTTTCTTACCACTGCAGTGAATGCTGCGATGGCCAACGCCTTTCTGGCCCACTCCGATGAGACGGATGACTCCCATGCGGCATCGGGTACCCATCCAGGCTGCTCAATCGTCCCTGCGGCACTGGCAATGGCCGAGCGAGGCAACGTCAGCGGTGAGCGACTGCTGAACGCGGTGGTGCTGGGCTACGACCTGTGCGCCCGCACGATGTTCTCCCTTGGAGAGCGTTACATGCTGGAAGAAGAACGCGGCATCAGCAGCCACAGCATGGGCGGGCTTTTCGGGTCGATGGCTGCTGCGGGAGCATGTATTGATGTCTCTGCCGACCAACTGCGCTACCTCATTTCATACACAGCACAGCAGGCTGCGGGGATACCGACGTGGGCACGCGATACCGACCACATTGAAAAGGCGTTCGATTTCGCCGGGATGCCTGCCAGGAGTGCCGTGCAATCAGCCATGTTTGTAGACGCCGGGTTCACCGGTGTCTGGGATGTGTTTGAGGGTAGCCGGAACTTCTTCAAGTCCTTTTCGCCATCGCCCAACCCCGATGAGATCATCGCGGAACTTGGCAGTCGCTATGAAGTGGTGAATACCAATATCAAGAAGCATTGCGTCGGCTCGCCCATACAAGCAGCGGCGGACGCGTTGGGACACATACTTGAAGCGCATCCAACCAGGCCTGACGACGTTGCGAGCATCAAGGTCACGCTACCCGTCGGTGGAGCTGCAACGGTCAATAATCGGGAGATGCCCAACATCAGCCTGCAGCACATGATGGCGGTGTTCCTCATGGACGGCTCCATCTCCTTTGCAACAGCCCACGACATGGAGCGCTTCAACGATCCCGTGACCGTAGCACTACGAGCCCAGGTGGAGCTGCTTGGCGATAACGCCCTAGTCACGCCGGAAAGCCCTCGCCAGGGTATTGTGGAACTACAGACCAAAGGCGGTGAGAGCTACCGCGACCACGTTGTTGCGGTACGAGGCACCAGGGAAAACCCCATGACCACGGAAGAGGTGGAGTCCAAGGCGCGCGACCTTCTTGCCCCTGCTCTGGGTGCCGACAAGGCAGACCGCCTCCTCAAGGCAATTGGCAATTTGGAGTCGATGGGCAGTGCCCGGGAACTTCGCGAGTTGCTGAGGCCGTAAGGCATTAAGGAGAAACCGATGATTCTTGAACAATACTATCTGGGCTGTCTTGCCCACGCATCGTACCTGATAGGCGACGCTGAGACAGGCATCGCAGCGGTGCTGGATCCCCAACGTGACGTGGATGGCTACATAGAGGATGCGGCCAAACTCGGCCTAACCATCGAACACGTTTTCCTGACCCACTTCCATACGGACTTCATCGCAGGCCACCTTGAGCTCCGAGACAGGGTCGGCGCGCAGATTCACCTGGGGGCTAAAGCCGACCCGGACTACGCCTTCGTTCCGATGGCTGACGGATCAACCGTGGAGATGGGCTCGGTTCACCTCCAGGTGTTGGAGACTCCTGGCCATACGCCGGAGGGTAGCTGCGTGTTGGTCTATGACCTGGCAGCAGACGCGGAGAAGCCTCATGCCGTGTTGACGGGAGACACGTTGTTCATCGGCGACGTGGGACGCCCTGACCTCATGGCTTCGATAGGGGTGTCTGCTATGGACCTTGCCGGGATGATGTACGACTCACTTCGGTCGAAGCTGCTACCCCTCGCCGATGAGACGCTGCTATACCCCGGCCACGGCGCAGGTTCGCTTTGCGGCAAGAACCTCAGCAGCGACACTGTTTCCACCATAGGTGTACAGAGGCTGTTCTGCAGCCCATGAGCAAGCGGAAGTTCATTTTGGTGGTCACAGAGGATCAGCCGCAAGCACCCCAATACTTCGCCTACGATGCGGCCCTCAACAAACGAGAACGCCCTACCCTTGACCAGACCATAGAGCGAGTGATGGTACCGCTGACGATGGACGAAGTCCTGGCGCAACAGGCCGTCAGGAGCTCAGGTGCTGGATGTGCGGGACGCTGCTGATTACGAAGGTGCACACCTGGCGGGAGCGATAAACATCGGCATTGCAGGTTCCTTCGCTCCCTGGGCCGGAGTGGTCCTGGAGCAGTCGAAGCCAATCGTCGTTATTGCGGATCCCGGGATGGAGGAAGAGGTTGCCGTTCGACTCGGGCGCATCGGGTTCGACAGCATGGCAGGCTACCTGGACGGGGGCATGCAAGTGTTGTCGCCACGGCCTGACCTGGTTGTGCGAACGGAACGCATCACCGCTCCAACCCTCGCAGAACAACTGACCACGCCCGATGCCCCTGCGATTCTTGATGTGCGAACCGAAGGAGAATGGGTGGCTGGGCACATTGAGGGCAGCGTGAATCTCCCTCTCACCTACTTGAAGGGCAGGATTGCAGAGGTGCCGAAAGGACGGCCATTGATTGTGCATTGCGCAGCAGGGTACCGGTCTGCGGTGGCCATCAGCATCCTGGAGAACCAGGGCTTCACAGACGTGATTGACCTGGTAGGTGGCCTGGGTGTCTGGGAGGCGTCCAAGCTGGAAACCGTAGGTGCATCTACCGGTTGAGTTTTGCCTTGCCCCAAAATGGAGTCGTTTGTATACTGCCGTAACTATTGAGCAACGACTAAAGTAGCAATGAAGAGAAATTGACAGAGAAGGAGCAGACATGGCTGATTACGTTTTGATAGAGTCCAGAGACCCGTTTGAATACTCAGACACAGGTTATTTCTATGAGGTGGCCGCAGACCTCTCCAAAGCGGGAAATAATGTGACATTCTTCCTGGTGCAGAACGGCGTTCTGACCGCTCGTAAAGGCATAAGCAACAGAGCGGTGGATAAGCTGCAGAAGGCGGCTCCCGGCGTTAAGGTATTGGCCGATGAGTTCTCTCTGCGAGAGCGGGCCATCATCGGCGGAAAGCTGGCATCCGGTGTAACGTCTTCAGACGTGGATGAGCTGGTAGACCTGCTGGCCGTTTCCAGCGTCAAGGCTATCTGGCACTAATAACTGAGATATCAAACAACCAATAGGAGAAGACGATGACTACATCAGGAGAAAAGAGCATAACCATCGCTTTGATGGATCCGCCCTACGAGTCAGGGACAACGACAACCGCACTTCGCATCATGGATACTGCGCTGCGGAAGGGCATCAGCGTCAATGTATTCGCATATGAGGGCGCGGTGAACCTGACCATGCGAGGCCAGGCGCCTCACCCCAACCCGGTGAAGGGAACCTCCATTGAGGAGCAGGACCACCCCAGCACCGCCAAGTTCATCGCCGGCCTATTCACCCTAGGCGCTGACAGCCCCAAGTTGGAGTGGGTCAACTGTGGTCTCTGTGTCGACGAACGTGGCGCAGGCGAGTGGATCGACGGCCCCCGACGTGGCGGCCCCGGCGACCTGTTCAAGTTCTCTCAGGAGAGCACTAACACACTGATCATCGGCACGCGCTAAGGAATCCCTTAGTAGCAGTTCAATAACGATAAAACAGGAGGCGATCATGCCTGGGATTCTCTCAATAGTAGAGCGAGCCTATCACGGGACAATTGAAGAGCAGGACGATACGATTTTGTGGCTCAGCCACATGGTCAAGAACGCAGGAGCTGACCTTTCGATCCTGCTGCGGAGCAACGCGGTGAACTACGCGGTCAAAGGGCAGGATGCCAGCGGCCTCAGCATTGGCGGCGTGGCCCTTAGCGTTCCACCCACGCTGGATACCGATGTTGTAGCACTCTCTACCGCTGGCGTAACGGTGTATGTGGTTGAAGAGGATTTGAGCGACCGGGGCATCGGCAACGATGAACTCTGCGACGGCATCACCAAGGTGAAGCGCAGCGGCTTGGCCAAGTTGTTTGACGACCATGACGCCGTGTGGCACTGGTAACGTCAACTAACTAGTACGCGTAAATACAAAGGAGCCGCTTGAAACATCAGGCGGCTCCTTTGCTTTTATCCAAATTAAGCTTGGGGTGAGCCTAGCACCTGGAGAAGGTCTTCTGCAGTGGGCCGGTCTCCGGCGTCCCTACCGATGTGAAGCCAGATTATCGTGCCGTTTTTATCGATGATGAACGTTGCTGGCGCGGAAACCCCATCGTCCAGCAGGTCGTACACACCGTAGTCCTTCGCGGTTTGCGTACTGGGGTCTGCAAGCACGGGATACGCGGCTTGGACATGTTCCAGCATCTCCCCTGCGTCAGAAGCACCGTCTACGCTGACTGCTACTACCTGGACGTTGAGTGAGAGGAAGTGTTCATAGTTTTCCTGCAGCTCCACGAGCTGCGTTCTGCATATTCCTCAGAAGTATCCTCTGTAGAACACCAATACCACTGCGTCCCGACCCTGAAGCTGCGATGCGAGGGTGAGCGTGGCGCCATCCGGGGTTGATAGTGCGAAGGATGGCGCCGTGTCGTCCTCCCTTGGAGGAGCTGTATCTCCCGCCAAGTTCGTGTAGACGCTGATAGCGACAAACACTGAAACTACCATGGCGATACCCAACCAAACCAACGGGTCACGGGTCAGCTTTCTCTTACCTATGAGTATCCTCCGCGTTCACTGGTTTATTGAAGGGCTGCATCAAGAGCCTCGCTTAGCTCATCTGGTGTCAAAAGGCCTTCCCAGCGGGCGGAGACACGGTTATCGCTGCCGATAACGAAAGTCCAGGGCTCTGAGGGCAAGCGCCACTCCCGGGAAATAGCCGTCAGCTCAAGCTGGCCCTCATTACGAATCTTGTCCAGATCCCAAGGCTCAATGTGGATGAACTCTACCTGGTCGCTGTACTCCTCACGTACTTGTATGGCTACATCGAGGACTGGGCCACACGTCTGGCTGGTGCAGAAAGCGGGTGTCGAGAAGATGACGACGAAGGGCTTAGCGCCTTCCAGGGCATCAGCCACTGCCAGGTCATACAATCCAGGCACTATGGGCTCCAGCGATGTGATCTCTACAAGGTCGCTTACATCGCTGGCTGTGGAGTTCAGGCTGGCGGGTGGCGTGTCGCCGATTGCAAACGTTATGGACTCCGCCAACACCTGGAAGGTGAGAACCGCCCGCTCCGCCCCGCTGATGTTAGAGCCTGAAACGGAGAGGTGGGCCTCCCAGATTCCTGTCTCCGTGAAGGCGAATCCCTCTAAGAGGTAGATTCCCTTCACCTCTTGGTGGCCATGGTCTGAGCCGTCGGCATGTTCGTGGCCTCGTTCGATTCCCTTGATTTCCTGAAAGCTGGCTTCTGCTGAACCCACCGGAATCAGGGAGTCGTTTTGGTGTAGCTTAAAGAGTTGTGCTTCAACGTTGGCGCCTTCTACAGCCTGCCCATTGAAATCAAGTAAAACAAATGGTAACCGTTTGTCAGTCAAAAGAATTTCAGATGCTGCGACGAAACCATTTAACTCGGGAGGCTCACTTGGCGTAGCTACTGCAGCCGGCACACCACTGGTAGAGATGCTATCGGAGCCGGTACACCCTGCGGCCGTTAGAAACAATAACATCGCAACGATGAAAATGCCTCGCGAGTAACAGCCGATTGTGTATTGGACCTTCCTTGGGGTGATGCCAGACATTGGATCCTCCATAACTAGCGTGACTTTTGAAAACTAAACACGAGCCGCAACTCTCTCAGCTTACTCCCCCCTTACTCCCCTACGTCAATGAGAATAAACGGAAATGCGATTGGGTGGTGGAGTTTTCTGGTTGATGTATAATCACCTACGTAATAATACCTATGGCGCAGCGAATGCTGTGCGCTGTAATATAAAGGAGAGTTTCATGGCAGAGATTGTACTTGGCCTAGGCACGTCCCACAGTCCACAGCTCAGCCTGACTCCGGACACATGGCCACTCCATGCGGAGAACGACAAGCGGAACCCGTATCTATATGGCTTGGATGGAATACATCACACCTACGAAGAAGTACTGGCCATGGTCGACCCATCGATTGAGAAGCAGCTGGACCCTGAACTCTGGCAGAAACGATACGATGCCTGCCAGGTAGGCATCGCCACAGTGAGCCAAAAACTCGCAGATGCCAAGGTTGATGCTGTCATCGTCATTGGCGACGACCAGGAAGAGATCTTCCACGAAGACAACTTCCCGGCAATGGCCATCTATTGGGGAGATACGATTCCCAACGTCCCGGACAGTCTACAGGCGGCGTTGAAGCGTGCGGCCTGGGCTTACGGACTTGAGGAGAAAGAATACCCGGTAGCCCACGAGTTGGCTTCCCACATGATTGGTTCATTGATAGAGGACCAGTTCGACATTGCTCATAGCCGCTACCTCAACAAGGGGCGGGGCATGGGACATGCCTTCAACTTTGTCTATACCCGAATCATGCAGGACAACATTATCCCTATGGTTCCCGTCATGTTGAATACGTACTTCCCTCCTAACCAGCCCACACCAGAACGTTCCTATAACCTGGGGAAGGCTATCCGCAAGGCTGTAGAGTCCTGGGATAACGACAAGCGTGTCGCGGTGATTGCGTCCGGCGGCTTGAGCCATTTCGTGATCAACGAAGAGATCGATCAGAGAGTCATCAAGGACCTGGAGACGAAGAACACGCAAGACCTCTTCGACCTACCGAGGGAGCACATCTCTTCCGGCTCCTCTGAGATACGAAACTGGATTGCCACAGCGGGTGCCACAGAACACCTGGACTTCAAGCTCATTGATTACGCGCCATGCTACCGCTCCCCTGCAGGAACCGGTTGCGCCATGGGATTCGGTGCCTGGTCCTAGAGTTCCCAGTTAACACTGAACAGGGAAATAGCCCCTCGGTACCCTGTGATACCAAGGGGCTATTTCATAGGCGCGCTACGGGCGGGAGTGGTATGATGAGCAGGTACAGTCCGTATTCTCTTTAGGTATGGGTGTAATGGTTCTGAGTGATCGCGATATCCGAAAAGCTCTTCAAGACGGCCGACTCTACGTAGACCCTTTTGACGATGCACTGATTCAACCGGCCAGCATCGATCTACGGCTGGGTTCAAAGTTCCTTATTTTTAAGCGAACACAACAGCCGTTCATCGATGTGCGGCAATCTGTTGACCACTTCACGGAGAGCGTCGAGATCGATCCCGCAATCCCCTTCATGCTCCACCCGGGCGAGTTCGCTTTGGGTGTGACCCTGGAAGAGATCCACCTTCCGGCGGACATTGTTGGTCGCCTTGACGGCAAAAGTTCCTTGGGGCGGCTAGGGTTGGTAGTGCACTCCACAGCTGGCTTCGTAGACCCTGGTTGGAAGGGTCGATTGACCTTGGAGCTCAGTAACCTGGCTAACCTCCCCATCAGCTTGTACTACGGCATGAAGGTATCTCAGCTCTCATTCATGGAGTTGACCTCGCCGGCAGAGAACCCCTACGGCTCCAAGAGTCTGGGGAGCAAGTACCAGGGTCAGGACGGGCCGATGGTGAGCCAGTTCTATCGCAACTACGGCGTAGATAGTGTTGGGAGTGCGCCCCCTCGGAAACGATCGATAGATGCTTCTGCTCTCCGTGAGTGGCTGCAGAACAGTGAATACAAGGGGAGCGTCACCCTATTCTCAGAGGCTTTGGGCGTCTCCCTGAAAACGGTAGAAGACTGGGTATACGGACGATCAAAGCCATCTCTGAAACACTGGAGCCAGCTCTACGAAGCCACTGGCTTACCCGAGTATCAGCAATTGATGGATACCAAGGGATGATTGACCAATGCAGTACATGCAACGGGCAATTGAGCTTGCCCGGAACACACTAGGCTCCGCGAGCCCCAACCCATCCGTCGGCGCAGTCATCGTTAACGACGGCACAATCGTCGGCGAGGGTTGGACACAGCCCGTTGGTGGCTCCCATGCGGAGATTGTGGCCCTTGAGCGTGCAGGTGACGCCGCCCGAGGTGCGATTATCTATACTACCCTTGAGCCGTGTTGCCATTTCAGCAGGACTCCTCCATGTACCACCGCACTTATGAAGGCAGGCATAGTCGAGGTGCGGACAGCGATCCTTGATCCGGATCCACGGGTGAACGGGGAAGGCATCGCTGAAATGGAGCGGGCAGGCATCAAGGTCTCCCTTGGCCTCTGCGCAGACGATGCGACGCAGGTCATTGAGAGCTACGTGCATCGCACCACCACCGGAC
>JAPYRQ010000058.1 GCA_029936935.1 Dehalococcoidia bacterium
ACCTCATCCCTACCTCTACCAGCCCAGTGAGGCAGAGGTGGCAGAGATTATCGAGATTCCACTGGCCTCGCTCTACGACCCAGCGAACCTTCGCGTTGAAGGAGTCCTGAGGTCGGAAGGGCTTACACACAGATTTACGTATGTCTACCAGGGCCGGATCATTTTCGGGGCAACAGCCCAGATACTGACAAGGCTTCTGGAACTCATTGCGGAGGGTATGGAAAAGGAGGTCCCATGGCAGAGCAGGACCCCCGTCTAGAAAGCATAGACCGGGAGCTGGCACAATTCCCCGTAGCAGTCCTTCAGCAGTACCACACTTCCGTGGAGAAAGCGCGTACGTTGCTTTCCCAAGAGGATTTGTTCACATGGGCAGATCAGGGTGCGGCGATTGCGCGCCAATCTGTCCGATCATGGGAAGCTGCTACAGAGTATTTTGCGGCAAGCACAGAGGTGCTGCCGTTCCTGTCTTTTGCCAACTTTGTCCCCTGGTCTCAGAACGGGCTGGACCTCTGCCAGGCCTCGCCCACCATCGCTGCAGCCTACTTCCGTGCCAGCGCTGAGACGTTGCCTCACTTAAGGCCTCGTCAGGTAGCCGGTTGGAGTCAGCTTGGCCAGTCCCTCTCCAAGGGGACATGGAAGTCCACAGCATTGGCATCCAAGTTCTTCGAGATCAGCCCCAAGCTGATCCCTACCATGACGTTCCCTGAGTTGGAACGGTTCATTCGGTTCATAGACATCCTCTCGCAGCGGTCATATGACCTGGCCACGGAGTGTTTGGAATTGAGCCAAACCGTCTTCCCAACCCTGGACGATAGCCGGGATAGCTTTATCTCGCTGGTAACGACACTGGCCGATGCCAACGGTAACTGGCGGGAAGTAAAAGACTGTTTCGAGGTCACCGGACGCGCCGTGACCCGCATTGAGCGAAGCCAACGTTCCCGCTTTCTAGGGCTGGCAGAACGCCTCTCCCGCAGTGGAGAGGGTGGCGTCATCACATTCATCCGTGATGGCTCCCAAGGCCTGGGAGAGCTTGACCAGTTCTCGCATCCTGTAGTGCTGACTCTGGGTGAAGCGCTCATAGCGATGTCTCCTGCAGCGATTGCCCCATTCTTTTCGATAGTCCCGTCTGTTTTGGCCCGTGTCTCTGCTCCTCAACTGGAGATGTGGTTTGCAGAGGGCATACACCTGCTGAACGAGAACCAGGACAGCGGTCTTGCCTTCTTCCGGATGGAGTCTTCCTTCTCTGAAGAGATGCTGGACAAGCTCTCTGCAGGGGTAGAGCTGAGTAGGGTAAAGGAAGTCGTCGGGCTCTATTCTCGGGCGCTCGCCGGTAGCGAGATGGAGATTGCTCCTGCTCAGGAGTTGGTAGACAAGGGAATAGGCTGGGTCTCCGGAAACCATGCCACCATTGAAGGGAATACCCTGTACCTCCCTGCGCTGATAGACGGCGCACCAACCAAAGAAGAGAACTTCGCCAAGCTCAAAGTCATCGCCACCCACCAGGTGGTTCATCAAGAATTCGGCAGCTTTGGCTTCAGTTACGAGCACTCCTCGACGCTGTTCCGCGACCTACGGCCCCTCGTTATGAAGCCGAAGATGGTAGTAAAGGAAGAGGCAGAGGAAGCCACAGTAGCTGAAAGTGAAGCAGGCACTGAAGAGGCTGGCCCAGTGAGTTTGGAGACCGGTTGGGTCACTGACATGCAGGGCTTCTTTGATGTCTTCCCTGAGCGTCGAATGGCCTTAGATATCTTTACCGTGACAGAAGATAGCCGGTTGGACGCTCGCGTAGTTCGGGAGTATCGCGGCATCAAGAAATCCTACTTAGCAGTCCAGGCGAACTCTCTGGCGGAACGACCTCCGATCGAAGAGATGCCTGCCCAACAAGGACTGGTGGAATTCCTTATCCGAATAAGCCTTGGGCAACGGAGCAAACTGCCGGTGGCATCGTACTTGGCCGATGAAGCACGTACGATGGCCAAGATCGTCCTTCGCGTCATGCGCGTGGGCTCATCCGTGGAAGACGCAGCCGAAGGCGCCTTACGCATTTATCTGTTCATTGCAGGTGTGCCCAACCACTCGGTCCCCGGCAATGAGTGGACGCACATCGAAATTCCAGACGACGACGAGTACGAAGACCCCGGCAACATTGAAGAGCTTCTCAGTCGATTGGACCGCAAGCAAGAGGAGCAGGACCAGGAACAACAAGAACAGGAATCATCTGAGGGTGAAGGCGAGGAGTCTTACGAATCACCTCAGGATGTTGAGTATCGCGGTGAGTTCAAACCGGAGTTGGTGCAGCTTCTTGAAGAGATGAAGGAAGCCCAACGCCAACAGAACGAGGGCGAGGCCCCTCAACTCACTCGTGAGATGTTGGAAGAACTGCTTGCCCAGAGCGCAGAGTTGGAGCAGGGCGGCGATGCAGACATGGACACCAGCACCACCGCCAAGAACCTGATGCGAGAAGTGGGAATGAAGCTCCCACCCAAAGAATCGGCGCAGGGTCAGGGGCCGTTCGTACACGTTGAGGACGAAGGCGGCCCCCTTGAAGCCGCAGAACCCCACACCAGTGTCTATGACGAGTGGGACTTCCGTGCAGGCGATTATCGCCCCCGCTGGTGTGTTGTCCGCGAGAAGGTCATGGCCGAGGGCGACCTTAGTTATTGGGATACGATCCTCCACACCAACGCCAACATGATCTCAGAGATCAGACGTCAGTTTGAACAAGTGCGCCCTGAAACCTTCCGCAAGATCCGCAGGCTCCCTGACGGTGAGGAATTCGACTTTGACGCGCTGGTAGAGGCCATGATTGATATGCGCCTTGGCCTCAGCTTGCCGGACCGCGTCTACTGGCGTAGGAACAAGATGGACCGCGATGTTGCGGTGCTCTTCCTGCTGGATATGAGCGCATCCACCGGTGAGGCCATCGATGAATCGAGAGGCGGCGCCGACGAGTGGGACGCCCCAGGCAACCCGGTGGACTACATGCTGTGGCTACGAAACCGTCGCGGTACAGAAGGCGCGCCTCGTCGGACATACAAACGCATCATCGACCTTGAGAAGGAAGCGTCCATCCTGTTGATTCAGGCGCTTGAAGCCCTGGGCGATAAGTACGGCATCTATGGCTTCTCCGGCTACGGTCGCGAGAATGTGGAGTACTACACGATCAAGGACTTGAACGAGCAGATGTCCGAGAAGGTGCAGAAGCGCATCGATAAGATCACGCCGCTGCACGCCACCCGCATGGGGCCGGCCATCAGGCACAGCATCAAGAAGCTGGACGAGATAGACGCCAAGACCAAGGTGCTGTTCCTCATCAGTGACGGACGACCGCAGGACAGAGGGTACAGTCGCGAGGGCGTGGAGAAGGAATACGCCGTCCACGATACCCGCAAGGCGCTGTTGGAAGGAAAGCAGAAGGGCATCATCCCATTCTGCCTCACCGTGGACAAAGCGGGTCACGACTACCTGAAGACCATGATGGGCGATATGGGCTACGAGATCCTGTCTGACATCAGCATGCTGCCCCAACGCCTGCCGGAACTGTACAAGCGCCTGACCGTCTAGGCCCAGTCCCGTGACCAACGAATAAACGCCGCCCGGCTGGGATTCATATTCCAGACCGGGCGGTTGTACACAAGGCCAAATCCTGAGTGGGTGGAGAACCACCTTGGAAACACAGACACCGGAATCCCCCGCAAACCTGACCTGGCACCACCGCCTGCCGTTCTTCTACGGCTGGGTGATTGTAGCCGTGGGGTTCGGGATGATGTTTGCGTCCAACGGCATCAACTGGTCGCTGGGCGTTATCTCCACCCCTATGCGCGACGACCTGGGCTGGACGCTGTCTGACATCTTTACCGGTCTGATGATACGTGTCCTTGCCACAGCCGTGGGGGCAGCATTATTCACACGGTTTGCAGACTACAAGTCCGGGCCCATGCGCTCTGTTGTTGTCACAGGCACGATTATCGCCGTTTCCCTGGCACTCACCTCCCGCGTTACAGAAGTCTGGCAGTTCTGGCTGCTCTTCGGTGTGGTGAACGGACTCGCCTCGGGAGGGCACTCCGCACTGGTGACGGCGGCGGTAGTCCCCAGATGGTTCCGTCGGTCTCGAGGCAGGGCTGTGGCAACCGCCACGATGGGCTCAAGCGTCGCCGCGTTCGTCCTGCCCACAAGCATCGCCTTTCTCATCAGGTCGTCTGATTGGGACACTGCCTGGCTGGTGCTTTCCGGGCTGTTCTTCGTCCTCTCTGTTTTCCCGGCACTACTCATCAGACGTCAGCCTGAAGACCTTGGCATGGTCCCTGATGGTGGGGATGCGCCCCAGGCAGCCAACGCGCCGCCACCACCTCCAGAGGTGTCCATCACAGCAAGCGACGCGAGACGCTCCAAGATATTCTGGCTCCTTATCATCACCGTATCCCTGGCAACCACCGCATCAATGGGCGTCCCGGCAATCATGGCTCCCATGTTTGAGTGGAAGGAGTTCACCCCTGAAAGGGCTGCGGTAGCCGCTACCATCTACGGGTTGTTCAGCCTCTCAAGTCGATATCTATGGGGATACCTTGCCGACAAGATTGCAGTGAACATCCTGCTTACAAGCGTAGGGGTCTTTAACGCCATGACGTTGCCGCTATTGATCGTTCTCTCGGGCGATGTTGCCTATGTATACGCCGCTCTGGTGGGCATAGGCGTCTCCGGGTTGGTAGTGGCTCAGGGTCTGGTATGGCCCTACTACTTTGGGCGCAAACACCTTGGAGCCATCATTGGTATGAGTCGCCCCATCCCTGTCATCATGAGCGCATCAGCCATTCTGCTCATGTCTCAGGACTTTGACAGAAGCGGGAGCTACACCTTCAGCCTGGCGATCATGGGAATCATGGCCGCACTCAGCGCCTTGATGATGGTACTGACATCGAAATTGGCGGGGCGAAAGGCTGATGCATGACTGAGCCGATAATCCATTGCGCGTCCTTCACCATTGAGCCGGTGCCGCCGTACGACTTCCACCTGACGGCAGACTATGCCACGCACTTCACGGGTCGCTACCTCTGGGAGTTCTACGAAGACGGCATGTATCGGTGTGTCCTGGATATCGATGGCACACTGGTAGTTGCGGCAGTGCGGAGTGAAGGCACCGTTAACTCCCCTCGACTCGAGGTAGAACTCTCCGGCCCAACGCTTGGCGAGACAATCTTGATAGAAGCTCGTCGGAAGATTGAGTGGATATTCCAGACCAACGTCGATCTGGCTCCGTTCTATCGCATGACCGATGCAGACCCCTTCCTCAAGCCCCTTGCGGAGAGCCACAGAGGGTTTCACGTACCTCAGGGTCCGTCGGTGTTCGAGGGGTTGGTGAGCGCTATTCTGGGGCAGCAGATCAGCGGGCAGGTGGCGCGAACGCTGCGGGCGCTCCTCATGGAAAGCTACGGCGAATCGATTACCGTAGACGGCGTCACCTACTACGCGTTCCCTCACCCGGAGGTATTGGCGGCAGCCGGGGTTGAGGGCCTCCGCGATAAGAAGAACAGCGGCCGGAAGTCCGAGTACATCGCCGGGATCGCGGAAAAGCTGGCGAGTGGTGAAATCGACCTTGAGGGTCTGTACGACAAGACGGATGACGAGGTCATTGAAACGCTGACTGCGCTGCGAGGGGTTGGCATCTGGAGCGCCCACTGGCTTCTGGTGCGTACGCTGGGCAGGCCTGACGGCTTCCCCCACGGTGACCTAGCGCTACAGAAGACGCTGGGCGATGTGGCGAACGGCGGGGTACGAATGACGGGCGAAGAAGCTCTTGAATACTCATTGCGATGGTCTCCGTTCCGTACTTACGCCACCTCATACATCTTCGGCGCTATCCGCTCCGGTCGACAAAGCGACCTCCCTCAGCAGGACTAGCAAAGGCTAGCCCTTGAGCCAGACTCCATGGCGGGTTATTTCCTTTTTGATTCACCCCTCTTGCTCATTTTCGGTGATATCTGTACTATTGGTAATAGTAATTAATTAGTTAATTTATTTACACATATCGATTGGATGTGTGGAATGATTCGTGTGCTGCTGGTGGACGGACAGCAGATGTTTCGGGAGGGTGTTTCCAGTTGTTTGTCCCAAGCCACTAACATTTGTGTAGTCGGGCAAGCGGGGACTATCGCGGAGGCACTTGAACTCATTGCATCGGTAGCACCCACCATTGTGGCCTTTGACGTGCGTTTGCCCGATGGTGTCGGTGCTGACCTGGTTCGCAGGATTCATGAGCATTGGCCATCAATCAAGCTCGTAACACTGACCGGCTACGACTATACCGAGTACGTGCGCGCTATGCTCCGGGCCGACGTAGACGGGTACATTTTGAAGAGCGCATCACACCAGCATTGGTAGAGGCTCTGAGAGAAGTCGCAGCAGGCGGCCTTGTACTGCCGCCCCAGATCGCAGCCAAAGCCATGCGTGGTTCGCCAGCATCTCTTGTTGCCAACATAGCCCGGGAGCTGGAGGCCATGGAACTGGTGCATCAGGGACTCCGAAACGGTGAGATCAGCCAAAACCTCAGCATCTCCACCCGGACAGTAGAGGCCCACGTCAGCAACATCGTGTCAAAGATGGGCGCCAGGAATCGCACAGACGCTGTCCGCATTGCCCAGGAACAGCACCTGCTATAGCCGCATTAGCCACTGAACGTGTAGGTGAACAGGCTGAAATCAGGGGACCCCGTGTGGAGCCTCAACTCACCATCATGGATTTCCGAGCTCCGCACAACGCTGTACATCCTAGGCTCGTCAATCTCCAGGTAGGTTCTTCCATCATCGCCCACTACGATGTCATCGCCACGATCGTCAGCGGTCGCCGGCTTTCCGTCCACGGTAGCCAGCACTTTGAACGGCCCAATGCCCATAGGGCGAAGCACGACGTTCACGCTGACGGCCTCGTACGCAATGGCGATGTAGTCCTCAAACCCCTCTGTAGACCGACTGTGGGTCACGCTCTCCCGGTCAATGCTCCACGTGCCCTGAAGGTAGAATCGCCCGTCCGTGTGGTCGCCTGAATCCGTGAAGTCTGTTGTTAGTTCTCCCGTGGCTGGCTTGTCGTTGCCAAGGTACTCACCGCGGCCCCAACCCCGCTCTGCATATATCTCCCGCGTTATCTTGTCACGGACGGGCTGCTCATCATCCAGGGAGGTGACACCACCCACAGGGATATCGGAAACGTCATATCCCGCCTCTTCAAGGTACCCACGGATGTGCAACTCAGTCTCCGTGTAAGCACCCTCGCCGATGTGGTTGTAGCGAATCTCGCCATCTTTATCAATAAGGAACTTGTTGGGCTAATAACGGTTGGAGTATGCGAGCCAGGTATCAAAGTCGTTGTCCATCGCAACAGGCCATGTGACGCGCTCACGTACCATCGCCTCACGCACGTTGTCCTCGTCGTGTTCGAACTGGAATTCTGGCGAGTGCACGCCCACGATGACCAGCCCCTTGGATGCGTATTTAGCATGCCAATCCCGCAGGTACGGTAATGTCCGCAGGCAATTGATACAGGTGTATGTCCAGAAATCCACCAGCACGACTTTACCCTTGAGTTCCTCGATGGTGAGCGGCGGGCTGTTCAGCCACTGGGTGACGCCGACGAAGTCCTTGGCCAAATTCCCCGCGTCGCCTGTAGCGGGGTTGGTCGTGGAGGTCTCCAGCATCGCAGTTTGCGTCGGGGCACTGTCAGCCGCAATTGCCGATGCCTCGGCTCGCATCTGAGCGTCGCTCGAGCAGTTGACGGTGGCAGCAATGACGATGATGCCGAACATGACGATGAAGATAGCGCGTAGTTTCAAGGCGTTGCTCCCCCGGAGTGATTATAGATTCCACCTAGTATACGCAGACCTGAATCAGGGGGATTCGTGACCTCGGGGTCAGGGAGTTACTCTCGACGTCCGGGGCAGGCGTCGCGAAGAACACAGTCGGCACACCGGGGCCGGAGCGCTTTGCACACCTGGCGGCCGTGAGCGATGAGTGCCACGTGGAAGCCATAGATGTCGTTCTCGGGCAGCATCAGTTCCAGCACGTCGTGCGCCTTGTCCGCATTGACCTTTGGGCCTATAAGGCCAAGTCTACCGGACACTCTATGGATGTGGACATCTACAGCCATAGCCGGCAGACCTAACGAAAAGCCCAGCACAATGGCGGCGGTCTTGGGGCCAATGCCTGGTAAGGCTTTCAGCCACGCTTTGGCGTCCGCTAATGGCATCTCTCTCAAAAACGTGAGGTCATAGTCGCCCGTCAGTTCACGGACGCGTTTCAAGGTTTCCTGAATGCGAGGCACTTTCTGTTTCGAGAGGCCTGCGGACTTAACGGCTTCGGCGACATCCTCGGGGTCCGCGTCCGCCACGGCATCCCATGAGGAGAAGGTTGCTTTGAGCTTGCGCCCGGCCCGCTCTGAGTTCACGTCCGATGTGTGCTGCGAGAGGATGGTGAAGACCAACTCCGTGGTGGGGTCGTAGCGGGGACGCCACACGGGGACGCCCTGCTGTTGTTGCAGCAGCTCCAGGACTTCTGCGGCGCGTTTCTTCGGAGATGTAGGAGGGCGGGGGCGGCGTTCTTTAGCGACAGGCATGGTACCTCTTTCCATCTGACATTTTATCCGATGTGCAGGCTTGCATGTGGTAGATTGTGCCCTCACAATCCGCGAATATTGCACCAGACCCTCAACTCCCCGTTGTCCCTGCGCCCACACGCCTTTATACTGCCTCCGACGCAACCAAAAAGTCGGAGGCCGGCACCCCCTTATTTGGCCGGACAAGGCAATACACTGAATGAGGTAATCGATGCTCTACGGAGCCATTTTCCATATGAAGGTCAAACCCGGCAAAGAAAAGGATGTCATCACCTGTTTCCAGGACTAGGAGAAGTATCGTCAGCCCAACGCTGACGGCGCAATAGGTGGGTTCGTCATGAAGCCGGACAAGGCCGCAGACGGCCTGGTTCAATGAACTCATGCAGTACCTGGAAGAGGAACCTGTCTGGGAAGACGGCGAATACGTCATGGAAGACTCAAAGGATATATAACAATGGCTATGATTTTTCACATCGCGCCAAAAGATAAGTGGCTCAAATCCAGGTCCAAAGGCCAGTATTCTGAGGAGAGCCTACAGAGCGAGGGCTTTATCCATTGCTCCACAGCTGAGCAGGTGGTGGCCACGGCCAACAGGCATTACAAAGGCCAGGATGGCCTTGTACTTCTCAACATCGACACCAGCGACATCGTCTCCGTCATCGCCTACGAGAAGGGTGGGGACAGTGGTGAGGACTACCCGCACATCTTCGGACCCATCAACCACGATGCAGTGAAGGATGTCATTGATTTTCCTGCTTCCAGTGATGGTACATTTGTCCTTCCTGCCTCACAGAAGAGCTAGGACGCCCTACCGAATACGTCTCGATGTTCAGGGTTGCCGGAACCCTGACGGTTTCACCTATCCACCTTTTAGGGCCGTTGCTATAATTGCCCGACCTTAGGCACAGGAGTACCCATGCGAGACCTCATCGAAAGCGCCCTGAAGGGCCACAACGCCGACTACATTGAGATACGGATTGAGGACACGGAGACCACCAACATCTCGTTCCTTGGTCGTGAATTGGATTCCATCGGCCACAGCACCGGCAAGGGCGGGAACGTCCGGGCGTGTGTGAAAGGTGGTTGGGGGTTCGCCTCGTTCAATGACCTCGATTCCATTCGCTCCAAGGTAGAGCAGGCGATAAGCCAGGCGAGGATGGTTGGCAACGAGAAGACGGAGCTTGCTGAAGCGGCCCCGGTGATTGCCATCGTTCCACCTCACATCATCAGCGACCCCGCCGATGTCCCGCTTTCAGAGAAGCACCGCATCATGGAGGAGTATCTTGATCTCCTATGGGGCGGCCCTGAGATTCAGACCTCTTCCTTGAGGTACGCGGACGGGCATCGCAGGATGTTCTACGGCAACAGTCAGGGCACGTACACAGAGCAGGCGCGCATTGATGTGAACTTCTGGGCCAGCGCGGTCGCCAGAAACGGCGGTGACATCCAACAGGCCAGCATCAGCATGGGCAGCCTTGGTGACTTCGGCCTGATCCACCGCATGCAGAGCGAGGTTGCCGCACTACCGCATAAGGCCTTGGAATTCCTGGCGGCTCCGCAGGTGCAGGGCGGCGAATATACGGTTGTCCTTGACCCCGTACTGGCAGGAGTGTTTGTCCACGAGGCTTTTGGCCACCTCTCAGAGGCAGATCACGTCTATGAGAACCCCAAGCTGCGCGAGGTCATGGTGCTGGGTCGACGGTTCGGTGGAGAACACCTGAACATCGTAGATGGCGCGAAGATTCCTGACCTGAGAGGCAGCTATCAGTACGATGAAGAAGGCATGGAGGCTCAGCGCACAGACCTCATCCGGGAGGGCGTGTTGGTGGGGCGTCTCCACTCTCGAGAGACTGCAGCCAAGATGGGCGAGAAGCCATCGGGCAACGCTCGCGCCATCGGATACCAGCACCCTCCTATCGTCCGCATGACCAACACCATCATTGAACCAGGTGAGGCAACGTTGGACGACCTGCTGGAAGGCATCAAGGAAGGCGTCTACTGCAAGAACTGGTACGGCGGTATGACCAGCATGGAGCAGTTCACCTTCTCAGCGGGTGAGACGTACATGATCCGCGACGGCAAGATAGCCGAGACGGTCAGGCCGGTCATGCTCTCGGGCAATGTCTTCAGCACGCTTGAGAACCTGGACGGTGTGGGCAATGACCTGGAAATGAACGAGGGTGGAGGCTGCGGCAAGGGCGGACAATCACCCCTCCCGGTTTCCAATGGCAGCCCACACATCAGACTTCGCAGCTGCCTGGTTGGGGGAGCCTAATATGCTGGAAGACCTCCTGACCCAGGCGCTGAAACAGGCCGACCAGGCAGAAATATTTCAAGTGAGTAGTCTGAGCACTCCCATCTCCTTTGAAGCTAATCGTCTTAAAAGTGTTGAGGCGCGGGACTCGAGTGGTGTTGCGTTGCGCATCATCAAAAACGGACGCATCGGGTTCTCCTCCACCACGGACATGTCGGACATGGACGGGCTGGTAGCACGGGCCGTGGAGATGCTGCCATTCGGCGCAAAAACCTCGATAGATTTTCCTGCTGCCAGCGAGTACGCCGATGTCATTACATTCGACCAGGTCACATCTGACCTCAAAGCGGAGGCGCTGGTTGAAGCCGGATCCAAACTCATCGATCAGCTGCATGCTGACTGGCCGGACATCGTTTGGTCCGCTGGTGTCTCGAAATCGGTCTCCACAACCACGTTGCTCAACAGCAATGGGTGTCATGCCCAGGAAACGACCAGCGCCATAGGCATTGGGATGGAAGGAACCCTGGTCAAGGATACGGACATGCTCTTTGTCTTTGAGGGCCAGAGCACCTGCCGGCCAACCATAGATACAGATGCAATCATTGCTTCGATAGAGCGCAAGCTTAATTGGGCAGAGCACGTTGCTCCGGCACCCACCGGGTCCATTCCTGTGATATTCACCCCTAATGCTGTTGCTGGCCTTCTTCTGGAGCCCCTGTTGGAAGGGTTCAACGGCAGGAACATCGTTCAGAGTTCTTCTCCGTTGATTGAAAAGCTTGGCACCCTGGTGTTAGACCCACGGCTTTCGGTCTGGGACGACCCCACCCTCCCGTTCATTCCGGGCAGTGGTGCGTTTGATGGTGAGGGTATCCCTAGCAGCCGGTTGCCCCTTATCAAGCAAGGCGTCATCGCCAACTTCATCTATGACCTCCAAACTGCCACCCAGGCCGGGGCGCGTTCCACCGGCAACGCTCACCGCGGGTTGGGGAGCCAACCCAGCCCCGATACCAGCGTCATCGTCATCGATCCAGGCGATACTTCGTTCGCGGACATGATCGCCGGATATCCAAAGGCTCTGTTGGTTGAATCGTTCCTGGGCGCAGGTCAGGGAAACACTCTAGGCGGAGGCTTTTCCGCCAACGTGCTGCTGGGATACGCCGTGGAAAACGGCAAGATCATCGGTCGGGTGAAGGACACCATGGTTGCAGGGAACGTCTATACTATTTTGAAAGATATTGATGCCATGGGATCGGAATTGGAGTGGGTGGACGGGTCTCTTCACACCCCTGCAATCTCCTGCACAGGCGTGTCAGTGTCCTCGAAAGCATAGGGAGAACCACGTGTCGATAGAGACCTATCTGGAAGAGCTTACCCAAGAGGACACTCCTCTGGCTTATGGGAGCTTGGAGGAACTATCCTCCCTTAGTCCTGACGAAATGGAGCTTGTCCAAGAAATATGGCCTCAGATGTCTCCGGAACGCCGATTGGATCTGGTTGCACGCCTGGTGGAGACCAGCGAAGACAACGTGGACATGGACTTCACTCCAATTTTCAAGCTGGCATTGAAAGATGATTCCGGGGACGTGCGCTCAAAGGCTGTTTCCGGTCTCTGGGAGTGCGAAGACCGCCCATTGATCACAACGTTCATCAAGCTCATGGAAAACGACCCCTCTAACGAGGTCAGGACCACAGCAGCTCAAGCCCTGGGCAAATTTGCTGAGATGGCTGAGGACGGCAAGCTTCTTGCTTCGGACAGCGGCCGAATCCAGAATGTCCTGCTTCCTCTCGTCAAAAGCGAGGACAATCCGATCATGCTAAGGCGCCGAGCGTTGGAATCTGTTGGGGTTTTCAGCACTGAAGAGATCATCCAGGTCATTGATTGGGCCTACAGACAAGAAGATACAGAAATGCAACAGAGTGCTATCTACGCGATGGGCAGGAACGCCGCCCCTCAGTGGACGGAAATCATTCGCAGCACCCTTGACCGTGAAGAACCTGAGATGCGGTACGAAGCTGCAATGGCCTGTGGCGAGCTTGGGGAAGAGGAGATGATCCCTGATCTTTTACCCCTCTTGAAAGACGAAGACATGCAAGTCCGGCTCTCCTCCATCAATGCCCTGGGAGCCATTGGCGGAAGCATGGCGAAGAAGGCTCTTACAGCGTGCTTGAAATCCGAAGATGAAGTGGTTGCACAGACCGCTGAAGAAGCGCTGGAGTCACTGGACTCCAACGACGACCCGCTCAATTTTAAGTACCACCAGTAACGCCGGTTCTAGCCCCTCAGCTTCTGCCACGCCAATGCGGCCGCACCCAACAAACCTGCATCGTCGCCCAGGACCGTAGGCACTACCGGACATAATTCTTTATCAACGTTCATCGCGTGGGCCTTCGCCGATGCCACGAGTCGGGGGAAGAAGATGTGCAGATTCCGCGATACGCCTCCACCCACCACGATTATCTCCGGATCCAACACGCTTCGAAGCGTAGCCACGCCAACGCCCATGTAGTCAGCTGCGCCGCGAAGCACATCGCCAGCCAGCGGGTCGCCCTGCCCCTCAGCCTTCACCAACACCTCAGAGCTCACCTTGTCCAAGTCTCCTCTAACCAACTTCGTCACCAAGCTCGGTTCGCCAGCAGCCAAACGCTCGCGCGCTATCCGTGCCATCGCCGTACCGGACGCCATCATCTCCAAGCACCCTCTGCCTCCGCACGCACACTGTGGCCCGGCGCTATCGACGACTAGGTGGCCGATTTCTCCCGCGTACCCCCGGTGGCCGCCGTACAGATGGCCATCGAAAACCAGGCCTCCCCCTACCCCTGTACCAAGTGTGACCATCACCAGACTCTTGGTCCCTGCCCCAATGCCATACACGTACTCGCCGAGCACAGCCAACGACGCGTCGTTGTGAACCCAGGCTGGGAGGCCTAGTAGTTCCCCAAGGTCAAGCGAGGGCGTAGTGTCATGCCATGCGGGTAGATTGGGTGGGTTGTAGAACAATCCGGTCTCCGGGTCCACGGTTCCGGCGATTGCCATGCCTATCCCAACGGGTTCAGCATCTGGAACCTCGGCGTTCATCCGACGGAGCAACGCGGCCAGCCGTTTCATCGCGGCAGGTTCGCCCTTCGCAGCTTGAGTAGGGATGTCGTCCCGAGCAAGGACATCGCCGGATTCGGTGATCAATGCTCCTCGCATTTTGGTGCCGCCGATGTCTATCGCCAGAGCGACTTGCCGGGTTGCCATAGAATCTACTCCTTGCATGCCTGGCTTCTACTATAGGGGAGAAACGCAAAGC
>JAPYRQ010000105.1 GCA_029936935.1 Dehalococcoidia bacterium
ATCGTATGTGATCGGTGCGGTGGCAAAGGGAAGATCGTGGCGGCTGTGACTGACCGACGGTCGATCCGTACCTACCTGGAAGGGGTTGGCCTGCCGGCGCGGCCGTCCACCGATCGCCCCTTCTCACCCGGCCCCATCCACAGCAAGAGTTCGACATGGAGTACTCAGGCTCGGCAGCCTGAAGCATCCACCACCCGACAGTTCTCGCCACGCCGTAATTCGGGGCTCCTCACCGCTCCAGGTGCCACATCGCCGCTGCCAACAGCCCCAGCCAGGCCCAACCGGACTCCCCTGCCGTGGACCACAACAGACCCCGATGCTCGCTTGACGAGCTATCGATTACACCCTTTATCCTCACCGTTATGGCATTGCCGGAACGGGACGGTCTGCGTTTCAGGACAAGCGGTAAATATGCAGGGGCCTGTGGTGTGACGTGGATCAGCTGCCGACACTGGCGTTTGATCATAAAGGCATTATAGAAGTCTGTGTGGACCGCATCAGGGCCAAGCTGAATTATACAACCATTGCGTTGTTGCTGCTGCCTCAGGAGTTTACACTTACGGAACTGCAGAGCGTCTACGAGTACTGCCTGGGCAAGCAACTCGACAAACGGAATTTCCGTAAGAAAATGGTGTCACTCGATATCCTGGAACCTACCGAACTGAGGCGCACCGGCGAGCGGGCACGGCCTGCGATGCTGTATCGGGCAAAAGAGCGGGAGATAAGGATCATCCCGTTGTTTAAGTAACTGAAGCAACCGAGAATACACCTTGAGAAGAGATCAACCCGGACATGAAAAAAAGAATACTCGGAAGAACCGGCCTGGAGGTCGGTGAACTGTCTCTGGGGGCAGCCTTTGTTACGCGCGGGGAAGACGGCTTCAAAGGCACTCTGCCAGTGGTAAGACGCGCCCTGGAACTGGGCATAAACCTGGCCGATACATCCGTCGATTACGGCGACAGCGAAGAGGCGCTTGGATGGGCGCTGGAGGAGGTTGGGAAACCCTGTATCGTGTCCACCAAACTGGGGCCGCCGCCAGGATGGTCTGATTTTAATCCGAAAGACAAAGACCAGTTAAAACGGATCGTGGACCTCTGTCTGAAGAATCTGCGCCGTGACGTCATCGACATCATGATGATACATGAACCGGATCGGCCAGGGCAGTTCGATTGGTACGATGATGATATATCGTTTCACGGGCCGGTTGTAGAATTGCTTCAGGAGTTAAGGGATGACGGGGTGATCAGGTATACCGGTATCGGTGGCACTGCTGTCTATGAATTGGCGCGGCTCTGCGATACCGGCGCGTACGATGTGGTGTTGACCGCCTTCAATTCCAGTCCTTTATGGCGGGACGCGCTGACTACCGTCATCCCAGCTGCCAACAGACACAACATGGGTGTTTTCATGGCCTCGCCGACGCAGCAGGGCTGGCTCGTCAAAAAATACGAAGAGGTCTACAACGGCGCCCGTTGGCTTGCACCGCAACGACGGGAGCAACTGAAAGCCCTCTATAATTTAGCAGATGAGATCGATATGGAG
The DNA here is from genome assembly GCA_029936935.1 of Dehalococcoidia bacterium. Classification (GTDB taxonomy): domain Bacteria; phylum Chloroflexota; class Dehalococcoidia; order Lucifugimonadales; family UBA1127; genus UBA1127. The sequence goes on from JAPYRQ010000105.1 coordinate 1,543, forward strand.
CTACCCGTGCTCTGCCTGCGCTGGGCGCTGGACGTAGACGGTGTTTCTACCGTATTGACGGGCCCTCGCAATGTGGAACAGCTGGAACAGAATTTCAAAGCGGTGGAACAGGGCCCGCTGCCTGCAGACATCGCCGCACGCCTGGACGAGATATACGCCATGTGTCCACACAAACCGTTCGAGGAACCTGCCGGCTGTCGTCTCGAACGGGGAGGCTACTGGGGTCCGGGCCCGTTGCGTTAGGTGCTGGAGGTGGGCTGGCGGACGAATGGTCAGTCCGGAGAGTGACTACGTCCGCTCATCAGTATTGTTAGGTGACACACGACAAGAAGAGAGAGGTGTGTAGGAGGTGAACACGTTAGATGCAATCTACGGACGCCGTGCGATCAAGCACTACGATGAGGGACACTCACTCACTGGGAGCGAGGAGCGCCACTTGCTGGAAGCGACGACCCAGGCACCAAGTAGCTTCAACATTCAGCATTGGCGTCTGGTGATACTTCGTGATTTGGATCTGCGACAGAGAATCAGAGATGAGTTCGCCGGTGGTCAGTCCCAGATCACAGATGCTTCTCTGCTCGTACTATTCACGGCGGACATGAAAGCATGGCGAAAAAGCCCAGAGAGGTATTGGCAGGATTCACCCGAGGAAGTCTTGGATCAAATGGCCAAGGGTATGGTACGATTCCATGAAAACCGAGATGCACAATTCCAGCGCGATGAGGCGCAGCGGTCCATTGGAATGGCAATGCAGACTCTGATGTTGGCCGCTCACGACCTTGGATATCAGTCCTGTCCCATGATTGGATACAACTCCGAGGGCGTCGCAGAGTTGGTCAAATTACCTGAGGATCACGTGATGGGAGCAATGGTCGCCATCGGCAGAGGTACTGAGGAGCCATGGCCAAAGCCCAGACGTCTACCGGTTGATGAGATATCGTATGAGAACTCCTTCTGACTCGCCGACTTGGCGCTTCTCCCAGGTGCCGACGCGGCACGCATGGAAATCAACTTTGCCTGCCGGTGTGCGCTTTGGGATACC